>JAQYVQ010000198.1 GCA_030145435.1 Syntrophobacteria bacterium
AACCTACGGAGGGGGGAGGAAAAAGGCAAGACGGTCGAATCGGCCCTTCGAGGCGCGCCAAAGCAGGGATCGCTTGTGCAGAGCGCCGGGCATCTTTCGGAGGAGATCCCTTGTGGAGGCAAGCAGGACCCCGCCCCCCCCTTCCTTGGCGAGCCCCTTCAAGGACCGCAGGTGGCTCACGAAGATGCTCCGACCGTTCCGGATGAAATACCTCATGGGGAGGTTCTTTATTTGGCACAAAGTGGAATTCACGAATTCCTGCCTGAGGTGCCAATTCCGGTCTTCAGGGCGGCTTGCCTTTCCCACATGAACCACCCTCGCCTGAGGGACAAACACGCAGGGACACCCGAATCTCTGCGCACGGAACCCGAGATCGATGTCCTCGAAATAGGCGAAGAAGTCTTCATCGAAGAGTCCGATCTTCTCGAACAGGGCATGTCGGTAGAGCACAGCGGCACCCGAAGCGGAGAACACCTCCTCTTCCTGATCGTACTGCCCCCTGTCCGGCTCCCCTCTGCCACGGTTCGCTCCGCAGGCGTCCGGCTTGAGCAGGTCCCCCACGCTCTCGATGCATTCCCTGTTGTCGGCCATCAGTACCTTCGAAGCGAAGCTGCCCGCTTCTGGGTACTTCTCCGACGCCTTGTAGAGGGCTTCCAGCCAGCCCGGTTCCGCTTCTGCATCGTTGTTCAGCAGAGCAATCAGATCTGCCGGCGACCTCCGGATCCCTTCGTTCACTGCCCGGCAGAAACCGAAGTTCCTCGGCAGGGCCATCACGCGAACACCGGTCCATTGTGCGCGAATGTATTCGACAGAGCCGTCCCGGGACCCGTTGTCTACCACGGTGATCCGGTATCCGGACATGGTTTGGCGGGAAAGGGACTCGAGGCTGCGAGGCAAGACCTTCATTCCGTTCCAGTTTGGAATGACAACCTCAATCAATTCGCCCCTCCCTTTTTTTCTTGCCCGTGCCCGTGCCCGATTTTTGCCATCAGCTATTAGCCTTTATCTCCCGGCGCATGAAAGAGAAGAAGCTCCACGCCCTTCTTGACCTGGCGAGCATGGTCTCCCTCCGTGGGCCCCAGACCAGCCCGATCGCCCCTGAAATCGTCATCACCAGGGCCTCTTCCGTCAGGATGAACCCGGCCAGCGTTGCCCAGGCAAGCCTCCCTCTGTGTTTTCGGAAGAACCGAAGCATGCTTCGATAGTACCACTTCCGCCGGGTCTCAGTGGAGATCGGCTCAAAGCTCTTCCCACCCGCATGGGTGAACACCGCCTCCTCACAAACCCCGAGCCTGTACTCGCAACGACAGGAACGGAAGCACCAGTCCACATCCTCGAACCAGATGAAGAAACCCTCGTCAAACGGACCCACCCCCTCGAGCACCTCCCTTCTCGTCAAGAGACAGGCACCCGGGACCTGGCGCACGGATCGGTCGGTGAATCGTTCGGGCGTGATGTGAAATCGGCTGGCGAGGACCGACCCCCTCGAGTAGTGAAGCAAGGCGCTCCGCAGGGTGGGAAACGGTACGTAATAGTCCTCCATCTGGGACCGGCCGTCCTCCCCGACCAGGATACCCCCTGCCACCCCAATCTCATCGTTCTCCCCCATGTAGTCGACGAGCTTCCTGATGGCGCCCTTCCCGGCAACCACATCCGGATTGAGCAACAGGACCAGAGGGGTTCCGGCCCTCCGGATCGCCAGGTTCACCCCGGCACCGTATCCGAGGTTTCGCTTCGCAGGTATGCAGGTCACCCAGGGGAAGGACCGCTCAAGCATTGCCTCGCTTCCATCCTCGGAATCGTTGTCCACCACGATTGTCTGGAACCGCAGACCCTCGGCGGACTCGGCGAGACTCGCGAGACAATCGGCAAGTGATTCCCGCGTGTTCCAGTTGACAATCAGAATCGAAAGCAAGGGATCTCTTCTTTTCATCTTCCCCGCAATTCATGGAGCCATATAGGGCAAGCCCGTGGCCCCATCAAAACGCCTGTGGCGACGTCACGCCGAAGCTCACAGGAGCGTCTTTCGAGGCATGCCCCGTCCTCGATCCACGGCTGAAGCCGTAGTCTCCTTCGAAGGCGGACGGACCGCCGGCAGCTCAGAAACGCACCTTTTCGCAACTCAGCTCAAAGGCCTCGCCCACCCCTTCGTGGATGACCTTCCCGTCGATGACGTTGAGCCCCTTCCGGAGGGCCCTGTTGTCCCTCATGGCTCGATTGAATCCCTTGTCCGAAATCTCGAGCACGTACTGCAGGGTCGAGTTCGTAAGGGCATACGTCGAAGTCCTCGGCACGGCGCTCGGCATATTGCCCACGCAATAGTGAACCACGCCTTCCCAGGCGTAGATCGGATCATCGTGGGTGGTGGGGCGTGACGTCTCGCAGCACCCCCCCTGGTCGATCGCCACGTCCACGATCACCGAACCCGGCCCCATCCTTCGGATCAGGTCGGATGAGATCAGCTCCGGTGCCTTGGCCCCGGGGATCAGAACAGAGGTGATGACGAGGTCCGCGGTAACGATCTGATCCTTGATGTTGGCCCGGTTCGACATGACCGTTGTAACCGAACCTCGGAAGATATCCTGGATATACCGCAGGCGAGCCGGGTTGATATCCATGATGACCACATTGGCGCCGATTCCGACCGCCAGGTGGCACGCATTGATTCCAACGATCCCGGCCCCTATGATCACAACCTTTGCGGGGGCCACGCCGGACACACCGCTCAGGAGGATTCCGGCGCCACCGTTCTTGGCCTCCAGCGACCACGCTCCCACCTGAATGGCCAGTCTCCCAGCCACCTCACTCATGGGCGCCAGGAGGGGCAAGGTGTTGTCGAACAACTGGATGGTCTCGTAGGCGACCCCGATCACCTTGCTCGCGAGCATGTGCTCCGTGAGCTCGCGGCTTGCCGCCAAATGCAGGTAGGTGAACAGGATTTGGCCTTCCCGCATCCGGCCGTACTCCTTGTCCAAAGGCTCCTTGACCTTCAGAATGAGTTCCGCCTCTCCCCACAGATCATCCACGTCACCCAAAACCTCGGCACCCGCCTTCTGATACGCTTCGTTCGACATACCACTTCCGAGGCCGGCTCCCGACTCGATGATCACCCGATGTCCGTGAGCCACGAGGGCGCTCACCCCCTCGGGCGTGATCGCGACCCTCTTTTCCTCCCTCTTGATCTCCTTGGGAATTCCGATGATCATCCCCTTGCTCCTTTCTCGCTGTTCGACGCCGAAAACACCCTCGCAGGCGTTAGCGAGGCTCGAGTGAATTCTGAGTGAAGTGAAAACTTGATGCGATCTAGCCACACGACGCGTGAAGGCCGAAAAGGATGGTTGCGGAGATCCTCGGACCAAACCCGAGTTTTGATGCAAGCCCTGAATCTAATTAGATTTAATCAAAGACATCTCATAGATTGATGCTTCGCTCACCCCGGATGAGATGGAGAAACTCGAGCCGGGTCTTTTCGTCCTGCCGGAAGATGCCCTGCATCGAGCTGGTAATCGCATACGAGCTCTGGTTCTCCACCCCGCGCATCCTCATGCACAAGTGAAACGCCTCGATCACAACGGCCACCCCCTTGGGGCGGATCGTGTCCGCGATCGCAGTGGAAATCTCGGTCGTAAGGCGTTCCTGTACTTGAAGTCTTCGGCTGAACACCTCGATTATCCTTGGGATTTTGCTCAGACCGATGATCTTGCCGTCCGGGATATAGGCCACGTGACACTTGCCGAAAAAGGGGAGCAGATGGTGCTCGCAAAGGCTGTATATGTCCACGTCCTTCACGACGACCATTTCGTCGTATTTCTCGCTGAATACGGCCCTCTCCAGGATGTCTTTCGCGTCCTCCCGGTAGCCTGATGTGAGGAAATGGTAGGCCTTTTCCATCCGCTCCGGGGTCTTTTGCAGCCCTTCCCTTTCAGGATCTTCGCCCAGTTTGACAAGAAAATCTCGAAACAGTTTCTGCATTTTCTGCTTCCTTCTTCTGGACTCGAGGAACCGTGGGTGGCAAATCTTCATCTCTTATAGAGGAAACCAAGTCAAATCTCAACGGGTTGTCTGCACGTCCTGGGCGGATTCTGTGTTGGTTTTTGTGTCTGCTAGTAAAACGAGATGAGGCGATAATCAAAAACAAACTTTTTTTTCTTGACTTTTTGGCGCCAATTTTATAACATAAAAAAATTAGCGTTTTCTTGACACAAACTTTATCTACTCCGAACAAAGCGAGCGTAATCGTGGAAACATACACAAACAAGAAGCGGGGCGAGGAAAGAGCCGTGTCTACGAAAGAAGAAACCCTGAAAGAATTCAAAAAACACTTGAACAAGCTGAATGAGATCGATGCGATCCATCCGACCCAGTACTACTTGGCGAATCGGAGCATGAGACTGGCGGGTGGCGAGAAGAAGCTCATGCTTGCCATTCTCAAAGATGCGATCAAGTGCTACCGCAGGAACCTGGTGGGGAAATCGATCCACAGCAAGAAGATCTTCATTGAGACAGAGGAGTGGTTTGTCGACGACGATACGACCTACCTCTATTCATTCCGCAACATATGTGCCTGGCTGGGCGTCGACTTCAAGCTGATACGAGAGAAGCTCCTCGAAATGAAGGACGTGCCGATACTGGTCTCTGGATAGGAACTCCAACTCTGGCCTTTCGGAAAGGCGGATCCGGGTTTCACCCTCGGATCCGCCTTTTTTTGCCCCTCAGGTGCACCCTATGTGACGTCTATCCTTTCTTGCACTGCGTCACGATCCGGATCAATGCAGTAGACCTTCATGCGGGATCCTTCATCGATTGTCACGTATACAAAATGGTGGAAGCCGCCCAGCCGCCTAGCAGCCTTTGGTTTTCTGCCCGCCCCACCGGTGATGATGTAGTAGGTGTCCGCGATCCGGGCCCAGTGAAAAATCGGCTCGTGTCCCATGAAGACGACCTTCACGGAATGCTCGTTGAACAAGTCCAGCAGTTTCTCCCTGTCCGAGTGGTACTGATCCAGACAGTACCCGTCGTGACGCGAAAACACGGGCGGGAAAAGGGGCTTGTGGATAAAGACCACGATCTTCTTTTCACGGTTCTTGCCGAGATCCTCTTCGAGCCAGTCCCGCTGCGTCCCTGTGATACGGTTTTGTCGACGGTTGAATCCAAAGTATCTCATCAGCCAACTATCGTCCGTCGTTTCGGAGTTCAGCGCGACAAAATGGAAATCCTCCCAATCGAACGAGTACGGCAGCTTCCCGGAAGGTCGGAAGAAACGATCCAGGAAATCGCCTTCCGTCTGTTTGTCTTCCACATCCCGGTCCCCTGGCAGGACGAAGCACCTTTTGTTTCTCGGGTCGTACAGGCCCCCTCGGGGCAAACCAACCTCGAACGGTGCGACCCTGAGACGCAACGCCTCCCAGGCTTTCACGTCCCCGGGCTTTTCGGCGATGTCCCCCAAATGGAAGATGAATCCCGGCTGCGGGTGGATCGAACGAATACCCGCCATGATTTCGTCGAACGGGGTGGCTTCTTCTTCCCCCGACGATTCCCCCCATGCCAGATCCGTATTGCCCAAGACCACGAAAGAGAAGCGGGGCGGATCTGCAGTCAATTCACCTGTCAGTTGCTCGATCGGATACGCCTGGGACGGGTGCACGGAGTTCCGCCACAGGGGCCTCAAGCCCAATCGGGCGGCCCAGTCCTCTTTGCATCCGGATGCGAACGAGCAGGCAGCGATCAGTAAGCAAAGACATATCCGGGACAACCCGGATCCTCGCCCTCGTTTGTCCATGATCCCACGCTGTCTCGAGCTCAAGAACGCCCCCTCGCTCAACCGTGACCCAAATCGTTCAATATTGGAACGCTTCCGTCCCAAATCCCTCACGAACCACCACTGGTTTCAGGTTCTGCCCTAGTTGTTGATGCTAGGGACTTTCCGTTTCCTTTGTCAAATCGTCGTGAGGGCTCGCGCGAAGGAGTAACTTCGTAGGGGCGCACCAAAGGAAAAGCGGCCCGATGGGCCGCTTTTTCAGACAATTCGATGCCATATGCAGCAGATCAGTTCCTGTGCATGTGTTGACCCAGTTTTTCCCGGAGGAAGAAACGACTTCTGTGCAGGCGAGACTTTATCGCCGCAGGCGTGGTGTGAAGCATCTTGCTCGTTTCCTTGATCGAGTAACCCTGAACATCCCTCAAAAAGAACACGCTCTGATAGATCTCGGGAAGGGTCTCGACCGAATCCCTGATCTGTTCGTAAAACTCCTTCGTCATCAGGGTTTCGTCCGGAGATCTCACTTCCTCATTGAACCGAAGGACATTCTCGTCCTCGCCAAGAACGGCCGTGTAGCCGTCGATTGAGATATTGCTCTTGTTGGTACGCTGGCTCCTGAGCTTCATCAGGGCCGCGTTTACGGTAATCCGGTACAGCCAGGTGGAAAGCGTGGATCGCTCCTCAAACCTCTCGATCTTGTTCAAGGCAATCATGTATACATCCTGCAGGATCTCCTCGGCATCAGCCTGACTATTGCAGATACGGTTCGCAACAGAAAACAGCTTATCGTGATATTTGTTGATGATCTCCCTGAGCGCCTCCTGATCACCCTTTTTCAACAACGCAAGAAGTCTCTTCTCAGGGTTGGGCGTTTCTCGTTCCCTTCTTCCAGCCTTCACGGTACGTGGGCGTTCCTTGGGATTCCTGTCTCGGGTCGCCTCTTGTTTCAAAGCCGCATTCATAACATTCTCCTCGCGTGCCGATTATTAGCATATTCATGCCTTCTGTGAGAAGCAATTGACGTGCCACCCTCGAAATGCATCAATATGCTGACATAATTGACATATTTTCAAGACATTGGAGGAGAAATGAGGGGAAAATGGTCCATTTGTGTACGACTATCGTTCCAATACGGATCGCATGGTCGCTTCGCACCTGCCCCCCGATGCGCAGCGAATTGGGGGCAGGGGGGAGTTACCCTACTCTCTTGAAGGCGTCCTTGTCCGCCTGACATATAGGACATTCGTCGGGTGCGTCCTTTTCGGCCACAAAACCGCACACACCGCAAACGTAGTAGTCCACGATTTCCTCTTTCACGAGGTAGTCCAGTGCCCCCTTGTACAACTGGGCGTGCCTCTCTTCCACATCCCTGGCTCGGCTGAAGATGAGAGCCACATTCGACCTTTCCTCGGCCTCGGCCTCCTTGATGAAGCCGGGGTAGTAGTCGTTCTTGGCCGCCATCTCGTTCTCGAACGCGACCTGGAGGTTCTCCTCGGTTGTCTTCACCTCACCCATCAGGCGGAGCGCGTTCTTTGCATGTACGCTCTCGGCCTCTGCAACCGCTCGAAAGAGCTTTCCGATCTGCTCGTAACCTTCCTCGTCCGCTATCTCCGCGAAGAGCCGATTCCGGGCCAGTGCCTTGGACTCCTCGGCATAAGCCACCTTGAGATTCTTGGATGTCTTTTCTTCACTCATTTCGATTCACTCCTTCTGCAATCTGTTACAACACCCCTCTCGTCGGCACCCTTGCTTCCCTGTTCCCCCTGTTTTTACCTCATATTCCAGCGAATTGAAAGTGGGTTTGAGAGCGAATAAATTCGCCCGGCAAGGTAGCGGCACAGACTCGGCATTGGCCTTGACCTTTTTCAATTAATGGTTAAATACTTCTAATGCCTTATTAGAATTGACTTGAAAGAGGCGGCTCCTGGCTCGTGAGACCGAAACCGGGACATTCGCAGCCCGGACACCACCCAACGCGGATTGGAACCCTCACTGGGTCTCGCGAATCAAACTAGGGTAAAGGCCGCTGCTTCAGGAACCGACAACCCGGGTTCTTCAACGGAGAGAGGAAGAGGGAAGCGTCCTCTTCGGGGAGGTTGAGAGTTGATGATATTCAAGAACAAGAAGGAAAAAGATGACATGATTTGGGAGGAACTGCCCATACTGCCGATCAAGGGCACCGTTCTCTTCCCCGAGACGATCATTCCGATCCTGGTCGGGAAAGAGGGGTCTCTGGAACTCGTCAAGCAGGCCATCAGCGGGGACGGGATCATCGGCATCTGCGCGCTCAATAAACAGGATGCAGAACCCATCGATGTGCAAGACATCTATTCCTTTGGGACCCGGGCAAAAATCGTAAAGACCGTCAACCTGCCCGACGGAAACATGAATGTCATCCTCCGCGGGCTGAATCGCATTCAAGTCGTTGAATTTGTTGATAAATCACCCTGCTTCAGGGCGAGGATCCTCGAGGCGGTGGAACCGGACCTCCAGGATTCTGAAATCAGCGCCATGGAGGAGAACCTCAAGAATCAGGCCATCCAGGCGATCAGGCTGATCCCCACCATCCCGGACGAGATCTCCGTGATGATATCCAGCATCGACAGGCCGGGCTACCTTGCCGACCTCATCGCCTCCAATTTGAACGTGAGCGTCGCCGAAAAGCAGGGAATTCTGGAGGCCGTTTCGGTCAAGGAGCGCCTGCGGAAGGTGACGGTCCTCGTCCACCAGAAGATCGAGATTCTGGAACTCGGCAACAAGATCCAGTCGCAGGTCAAGGGAGAAATCGACAAGACCCAGAGAGAATACTACCTGCGCGAACAACTGAAGGCCATCCAACGAGAACTCGGGGAAAGAGACGACAAGACAGCCGAGTCAGAGGAATTGAAAGAGCG
Source organism: Syntrophobacteria bacterium (assembly GCA_030145435.1). GTDB lineage: Bacteria > Desulfobacterota > DSWW01 > DSWW01 > DSWW01 > S015-6. Next base: position 8,653 of record JAQYVQ010000198.1, read on the forward strand.
TTTCGACAAGAAGTCCCTGCCCGATGAGGTGCGGAATGTGGCCGAAAAGGAGCTGGACCGGCTGTCAAAAATTCCCCCTCAGGCGGCTGAATACATCGTTTCCCGCACCTACTTAGACTGGATTCTCGAGCTTCCCTGGATGGAGGGAACCGAGGACAATCTGGATACTGTTGAAGCAACGAAGGTCCTCGAAGAGGATCACTACGACCTGGAGAAGGTCAAGAAGCGAATCCTGGAATACCTTGCCGTCCGGAAGCTCAAGGACGACATGAAGGGCCCAATCCTCTGTTTTGTGGGCCCTCCGGGGGTCGGGAAGACCTCATTGGGAAAATCCATCGCAAGGGCGATGGGAAGGAAGTTTGTCAGGATGTCCCTCGGAGGCATTCGGGACGAGGCCGAGATCCGTGGGCATCGCAGGACTTATGTGGGAGCCCTTCCGGGGCGAATCATCCAGGGCATGAAGAAATGCCAGTCAAACAACCCGATCTTCATGCTGGACGAAATCGACAAGCTCGGGATGGACTTTCGCGGCGACCCGTCTTCGGCCCTGCTCGAGGTGCTGGATCCCGAACAGAACTTCTCCTTCTCCGACCATTACCTGGAGGTGCCTTTCGACCTGTCGAAGGTTATGTTCATTGCCACAGCGAACATCCTCGAGCCGATTCCGCCGGCACTGAAGGACAGGATGGAGGTCCTCGAACTCCCGGGATACACCGAGGAAGAGAAGACCCACATCGCGACCAAGTTCCTCATCCCCAAGCAGATCGAGGAGCACGGCCTCGAAAGCTCACAGATCAAGATCAGGAAAGATGCACTGCAGGAAATCATCAGCTCCTACACACGGGAGGCGGGTGTTCGAAACGTGGAACGGGAGGTGGCCTCCATTTGCAGGGCTGTGGCCAAGGAGGTGGTGGAGGGCCGAACCGATCCGGCGGCCATCACGAAACGCGACCTTCATAAATATCTCGGGCCCATCAAGTTCTTCTCGGAGATAGCGGAACGGACGACAGAGCCCGGAGTGGCCATCGGACTGGCCTGGACGCCGGTGGGAGGGGACATCATCTTCGTGGAAGCGGCCAAGATGAAGGGGAAGAACAACCTCACCCTGACCGGCAAGCTCGGCGACGTGATGAAGGAATCCGCGCAGGCCGCCCTCGGATTCATTCGGTCCAACGCAGCGGAACTCGGCATCGACGAGGAGATATTCGAGAACATCGACATTCACATCCACGTGCCGGCCGGGGCCATTCCAAAGGACGGCCCTTCGGCAGGGGTCACGATTCTGACCGCCGTGACTTCCCTCCTGACCGGCATTGCGGTCAACCCGAAGTTCGCTATGACCGGTGAGATCACCCTGCGGGGAACGGTCATGCCCGTAGGAGGGATCAAGGAAAAGGTGTTGGCCGCCCTGAGGGCAGGCATCCGGGAAACGATCCTCCCGGAGAAGAACAAGAAGGACCTGGAAGACATCCCCGATTCTGTGAAGCAACAGATGACCTTCCACGGGGTCTCGACGATGAGCGAGGTGCTTCAGCTGTCGCTGGGCATCACGAAGAAGCCCCGCAAGCCGCAGAAGCGAGTCGGGGTGCGGAATCAGACCCAGGCCCAGATGTAATAAACGTCTATGAGAGCCGTCGTTCAGAGAGTCTCCTCCGCAGAGGTTCGCGTCAACGGTCAAATCCTGGGGTCGATCGGGCGGGGGCTTCTGGTGCTGCTTGCCGTTGGAGAGGTCGATCAGGCACAGGACGCCGCCTACCTGGCAAAGAAGACCCTCAACCTCCGCGTATTCGAGGATGCAGAGGGAAAGATGAACCGTTCGGTTCAGGATATTCGCGGGAGCTTGCTCGTCATCTCCCAGTTCACACTGTACGGCGACTGCAGGAAGGGAAATCGCCCCTCCTTCGTGGACGCGGCCCCACCCGAGAAGGCAGAGGATCTGTACACCCTCTACCTGGAAGAGGTCGGGAAGTCGGGCATAGAGATCGCCTCCGGAAAATTTCAGGCCATGATGGACGTGTCCCTCGTGAATCAGGGGCCGGTCACTGTGCTCCTGGACAGCAAGAAGGCATTCTGACCTCTTGATTTCGAACACGAATCGCCTCTCTCTCCTCAAAGAGGCCCTGGACAAGCTCCACAAGGGGTACGGCCCCTCGTATCTCGAAAGCGACCCCCTGCTCCTTGCTCACAAGTATACGACCCCGGAGGACCAGGAGGTCGTGGGATTCCTGGCCGCAGTGTTCGCCTACGGCCACGTCCCACAGATCCTTCGGAACCTGAGAGTCATTCTGACGCCTCTGTCCGGTTCCGTGGCCGAGGCCATCCGTAAGGGGAACGCCTCCAGCTGGAAACGTGTGTACAAGGGATACGCCTACCGGTTTCAGCAGCAAGGGGATCTGATCCTTCTCCTGTGGCTGCTCAGGCAGGTCCTGGCAGACTCCGGCTCGCTCCAGGCCTCTTTCCTCCGCTTCTACGTGCCGCACCGGGACGAGCCTCTCCCCATGCGGAGGGCCCTTACGGAATGGGTCGGCTACTTGCGCCAGACGCTGCGGTCCAGCCCGGGATGGGGTGCACTGGAGAACCCCAGGGGCATCTATCATCTGTTGCCCGACCCTGCTTCCGGGTCCCCCTGCAAGAGGTGGAACCTCTACCTGCGCTGGATGGTTCGAGGACCGGACGGCCTCGATCTCGGTCTCTGGAAATCCATCCCCACCCGTCATCTGATCCTTCCGTTGGATACCCACACGGCCCGTATCTGCGGATACCTCAGGCTCACGAGCCGTGCTGCTCCCAGTTGGGCGATGGCAGAAGAAATCACCCAAACCTTGAGGAACCTGGACCCGGAAGACCCCATACGATATGATTTCTCTATCGCAAGGTTGGGGATCCTGGCCCGCTGCACGAAAAAGATGGATCGGAACCGTTGCGTTTCTTGTGAATTATCAAGGATTTGCCATGCCGAAGAGGACCTCCCTTCCGGATCCCGCCCCCGCGCAAAGGCAGGGAAGCGCGTCCCTGTTTCTCGACAAAGAGGGCCGTTGGTTTCATGAGGGCGTAGAGATCACGCATGGCAGGACCCACCTGCTCTTCTCGAAGAGTATTCGAAGAGACCCCACGGGGAAGTACTATGTCCACGTCGGCCCGGAGTCCGCAGAGGTCATTGTCGAGGACGCTCCCTATACGATAAGATCCGTTACCCTGCAGGAAGAGTCTGACGGGCCGCCCATGGACTACATCCTCCACCTGAACGACGAAACGCAGGAATGCCTCGAATCCGGCTCACTCGATGTCAGCGAACAGAACGTGATGTACTGCAGGGTCAAGGGGGGGACCGAACGGGCGCGTTTTCTCCGCGCGGCCTATTATCAGATCTGCGCCAAGCTCGAGTACGATGAAACCGACGACCGGTACTGGCTACCCTGCAGGGATCGGGAGATCACAATCCTTCGAGACGGCACAGCCAATAGCTAGAAGGCAAAAAGACGATTCTTCTTGGGAGCAAGCAATGCGTATGCGAGCGGTCAGAACAATCTTTGTCGCTTCCCCTCTCCTTCTCTCTCTCTTCGTACTTTCCGCCTGCATGGTCGGAAAGAGCACCTACGAAGATGAACTCCGGGCGAGGCAGGCCTGTCAGTCGACTCTGAAGCAATGCAGGCAGGAAAGCCGTGATATCGAGGCAGGGTTACAGGACCTTCAGCAGAGGGTCGAAAAAGAAGCCGGGACAAACGCAGCGCTCCTGGAAGAACTCGCAACGCTTCAAGCCGAGAGGGAAGAGAACCTGCGCCAGGTCGCCATGTACCAGCAGGAACTCAAGGAGCAGGAGACCCAGATTTCCCGAGTCACCGACACCTACAAGAACCTCATCGAAAACCTCTCCCAGGAGATCGACGAAGGCAAGATCCGGATCGATCAGTCTGAGACGCGCCTGAAGCTGAACCTCGTCGACAAAATCCTCTTTCCCTCGGGAAGTGCAACACTCACCAGCAAGGGGCGAGTGGTGCTCGACAAGGTGGGCTTCGCCCTGAAGGACATCAACGATCGCAGGATCATGATCGAAGGGCACACGGATGACGTGCCCTTGAGCCCGAAACTCCAGAAGATCTATGGCTCGAACTGGGGGCTCTCTGCCCTGCGCGCCACCTCGGTTGTCCGCTACCTGCATGAGGAAGCGGGCATCGACCCCAGGCTGCTCGGTGCCACGGGGTACTCGATGTACAGGCCCTTTCGCGAGAATGACTCGTCCGAAGGGCGGCAGGCGAACCGGCGAATCGAAATCATACTCACCCCCCTGACTCCACAGGAGATGCAGGCGCTCCACGCCTCCCAGACCCAGGGCGAGGCACCTCCATCTGCACCGCCCCCTGGGAATCGTTAAAGGTCGAGGCCCCGTGGAAATCGACCCAGAGAATGGATAAGCAAGTCCTTCAGATCATAGGCACTGTCCTCTTGCTCGCCGGCCTCGTGTTCGGATCGATCGGTGCGCACAGGATCGCCACGAACCTTCCCATTTCTGACGAAAACTCCCTGGCAGAAGCCAGAAGAGCCGTGTTGCCGGAAAAGGGGGACACGACGAGCCAGGGGGGGCGAATCGTTGCGGGGAAACGTCGAGTTTCAGGTCTGGAAATCCGCACTGCAGGTCACGAAAGGGGTCCGCACAGAGGAGAGATCCGAGGGATCGGTCTTTCTCGTGTCCGGAATCATCTCGGTAATCTGGGGAATGACCATGCTCTACTACAGCAGATCAACACCGGATGAGGCCTGAGGGCCGGCTCGCCTCGAAGAATGGGGCGTCAGCGTCCTCGGGTGAAATCTCCTCGAAGGAGGCCCACAATCATCCCTGATACGGGACTGACGACCATACCCAGGCAATAGGATCCCACCAGGCAAAGGAAGCCGATCTTCGAGCCGAAGACGAGGAACACGACGATCGAAACAGCGAGCCAGGCAAGTCCCAGAAATCCGAAAAGCGCATCTCCCATGTTCTTGTGGAAGTGGCCGCTCAGGGTAATCAAAAACACAGAGATGGCCAAACACAAGATCATTGCAGAAAACCGAGGGTTGCCCAGAACTTCCATGCAGCGATTCCTCCAAGTTGGACAATGTACCTATGATATAACACACCCTTTTTCCTCAGTGCAAGAAGAGTTTTCTTCAAGCACCCAGGGGGGGCTGTTCAGCATCTTTTCGACTCCAAAACAGCCTCTTCGGGTCCTTGTCAGGTACAATTCTTCTCATTGCGGAACAGGGGGGTCAAACCTACACATCTGACGAAGCCGCCTGACCCTCTTGATGATGACTTTGCCACATATGTAGGTTTGACCCCTTTGATATGGTTTTTTTGCTACCTGCCTGTGGAATTTGAGAGGGAACGCCATCGTTGCGTCTCCAACACGGGGGGGGCTTCGTCGTACCTGAGACGCAGAGGGATATTGGCCAGAAATCGAGTAGGAGGGGACCTCACGGTCCCCGTCCTCTCACACCACCGGACATACTCAGCGTATCCGGCGGTTTCTTCTAGCGTTTTAACGTCAGATACCTGTCAGGTTCTGCGTCAAGGCTCGGTCCTGTTCCGATGCCGTGGACGTTTGCCGCTCCTCGTACGTCGAAGCTCCGGTTCTGCCTTCGCCTCCAACGCCGGGGCGCACAGGGTCCTCCATATCCCTGAAGAGATAGGGTTGGTACTCTGTGCCTTGCTGCCGCTTCGCGCCCATCGAACCGTTCAGCCTGCTCCTTGCACCAGAAGATTCGGTCCTTCACCTGCCCCATGGCAGCCTACTATGACCTCTGCTGACTTCTCGCCACTCTTCCCTTCGCGTCTCCGCGTTGGTAGTCTGCCGCAGGCAGACGAGCGCCGAGATCTCCCAGGGTAAGTCGTGCCTCTTTCCCCCGGTCCCCGCCGGATTTACCTCCATGCGTGTCCGGATGACTATCGGGCGTCCCCGTCCAATGCCGGGTTACCCCACCATGGCGGCCTTCTATCCGGTTTCTGTTCGTCGGGTCCGGGTTTTGCCATTGGCTTCCTTCAGATCCCGCCTCGCGGCGGGCACCCTTGCCTAGGCTAACGGTTCCGGTCATCTCGGTCCGTAGAGGACTTCCACCTCCGAGATGCACGACATGCCTGGCACACATAGAAAGGGGCTACGGCCTGATCACCGTAACCCATTGATTTTACTGGTAGCGGGGGGTGGATTTGAACCACCGACCTCCGGGTTATGAGTGCGTTCCCGCCCATTATCACTGAGTGATACCAATTGCGATCAAGTGGTATTTGTTGATAGATTTCAGACCGTAATCCAGAATCCAATTCATACTGACTCTCACCGATTACCATAGAAAAGCATCCTCGATAGACACCTATATGGACACCTAATTTTCGACCCCCTACTGGACCCCCCACAGCCCTCTTCAACACACCTGAATTGACCTCGACGATGCGCGCGGTGGATTTGAGGGGGAAGAAAATTCTTCCTTCACTTGTCAGAGAAGGGCTTCGGCTGTATAGATTGGCTTTGGGCACGCCTTCTCGCCCACCGTTGGGATGAACTCTTTTGAGGTGCCAATGGCCATGTCCCGCGACCTTATCAGCAAGAAGACCCGTTATGAGTTCCGCGAGTATTTCGTGGGGATTGTCCTACGCGAGATCGAAAGCGAATTCGACGCAGCCGACGTCCCTTTCGACGAAGACTACGTGCCAAATCTGTCCGGTCAGCGGCGATGCCTGGTGGAGAAGTACTACCATGCGGTTGATTTCTCGAAGTGGAGTGACGTTCGAAAGGTGCTGGTCGTCTACGAGAACGTATTGGCTCATCTCGAAGAGCAAGCAGAATCGTGGCCTGAGACAGGTGCCGGAGACTATGCCAAGAACATGTTTAGTTCGCTGAAGAAATGGATTGAACGAGATGGATATCTGTACAAGGACGGTCGGCTGAAACCTGTTGGAAAGAACATTCAGATTCCTGAGGTGGAGGAGGTAGCTGCACGGTTCGACGCACCGGAGTTGCATCGCCAAATAGAAAGAATGCGGAATTCGATAGATGACGATCCGAGTCTGGCGATTGGTACCGCAAAGGAGCTTGTTGAAACCACCTGCAAAACCATACTTAATGAACGTGGAGTGGATGTAGACCCGAACTGGGATGTCACCAGGTTGGTCAAGGAGACTCGTAAGGTATTAGGTTTGCTACCAGATGACATTCCTAATGCTGTCAAAGGCTCGGAGGTCATCCGCAGAATGCTGGGTAATCTGGGGACAATCGCCCAAGGGCTTGCCGAATTGCGAAATCTCTACGGTACAGGTCACGGACGTGAGGGGCGTTCAAAGGGATTGAGTCCCCGGCATGCTCGGCTCGCGGTGGGGGCAGCAGCAACGCTTGCGACGTTTCTGTTCGAAACGCACGAGGACCGGGCTCTTTGAGCCGCAAACTGCTCCAAATCCTTCCTTACCCTCCATATTCCAATCCACGCACCAGATTCGAGGTCGGAAGAAAATTCTTCTCTGGGGTAGTCCGAACCGAGCGGAACCCTTTGTCTGGAGGGCCACATCCAAGGAAAGCCCCAATTTTGGGGTTTTTAAGGGGATACATATAACCCCTGATATGAAAGGCGACAAACATGGGAAACAAAGCAAGAGCAGCGACGCTGAAGCGTTCACATAGTCTTCCAACGACAAGGGACATTCTCGATTGGCTCAAGAAGCCACTCGCCAGGGAAATTAAGATAGATGCGGCCTTGATGGCCCTCTGCTCCTTTCTTCTCGGTGGCTTATTCTTCAGTCTCGTACGCGCTTTCGACGACTGCCGGATGGTTCTATGATTTGACTGGAAGGAGACCTCCTGTCGGCCTTCGACACCTCCGTTTGGACTGCACATCCAAACGGTGTGGAGGTTTCTCGACCGAATTCTCCCCTACGAGTTTCAAGCAGAGGGGGGTTTCAGGCTTGTCTTCTTCCTCTTCAGGAACGGAGGAATTATCTTCCGGCAGGAGGTCGTCCGGGGAACATCTCATTCACATGTGTGGAAAATCCATCAGATGATGGGGTAAGGGACTATCGTACGGGATATATTCACTACCCGCAGGATATGACACCCGTGTGGAAGGGGGCAAGGCTAGTCTCTCTTCTCCATCCACCTCTTGTAGGCCGTCACGTCTCTGTAGCGGTATTGCCAGTATTTTCCCACTTTGGTAGCCCTGAGCTTCCCTTTTCGTGCCAGGTGAATCACATCGTCAGGACTCATGTCGAGGATGTGGGCGACGTCTTTTGACCTAAGGACGGGCTTTATTGCTTGCATTCTCGTTCACCCCAAGAATAATTCAGGGAAATAATGTTTCATGGTAACTCGCTTCAAATCATCCTCTGCGGCTTGACGCTGGCTCTGGGCTTCTTGGAGGCTTTGTCGATGCTCTTCGGCCTGTTGTTCTTCTATCCTCTCTCCTTCTCCAGGCGTTTTAGCCATTAGCATAGCCCTCCACAGAGTTTAAGGAAGTTTTTGCTATCAATTCTTGGATGGGTTATTTGTTCATTTGGATTCTGGTGTAACCACAGAGAACATCCCAAAAAGGGCGGGGTGATCCTCTCTTTTGGGTTGCACTAAATACGAGCTGGCTCTAGATTGGATAGACCTCGACATATCACACTGGCCTTCTGCACCTCCTCAAGATGCTGTTGGCAATACGTGTCTGTCGAGGTCTTTCTTGGACTGCATCTGCCCCCCCCGTTTTATTGAGCCAAACCAAACACGCCCTATGAAGACATAGAGTCCAGGGAGAGGGGCCTTCCTCTCCCAACGACAGTTCCCCCAATTCTTTCTTCACCAACCACCGAAGAATATCGCTGCGCCTTCGAGAGGCAAAGAACCTTCTTCTGCCAGGAGGAGGTCGTCAGGCAATCATCTCATGATGATATCTTGAATTTCTTGTCCGAGGTGAGGTTGGCTTCAAGAAATTCAAGATACGTGCGTAGAATATGCAATTCCTGGGACTGGCTTTCCTTCAATATCTCTATCGGTAATTGTCAATGCAAGACCTTTGAGTCCAAGGTCATAGGTGTGCGGGCAATGTGCAATTCGGAGGGCTGACCTGCGTTGAACATCGATGGCAGATCATTGGAGTTTTCGGGCCTCCCTGCCACCACAACATATGGGCATTGTGAGAACTCACCGCACCGTGCTGCAAGTCGAGAATACGTTTTCACGACCTGCGGCATAGCAACGCAAGCATCCGGCTGGAAGAGGGGCAGAATATCAAGTACATCTCGACCCAGCTCGGACACGCCAACCCGACGATCACACTGAACACGTATTCTCACCTGATAAAGGCCGGGGATCCAGAGGCCGCAAGCAGGCTGGAAAAGGCAATTTTTGAACAAAGCGGTAGCAGAATGGTAGCAGAAGAGGATTTAGGGAAAGAAGAAGGGCTACAGCATCAACCGTAACCCCTTGATTTAATTCTGGAGCGGGAAACCGGGCTTGAACCGGCGACCCCCACCTTGGCAAGGTGGTGCTCTACCAACTGAGCTATTCCCGCAAAAGGGTTTCTTTGTGGGCCTTTTCTTGTTTACTAACAAGACCTTTTATTTTATCTGATCCTTCCCCGTTGTCAAGGTGGCCCGCCTGACGCGCCAAGTCCCCCGAGGGGCTGTCTGCCTGGACCCCGAACACATCCCGCCCCTTGACAGCCTGGATTCTCACCTGAACAAGCCTTGTCTGCAGGCTGTCGGGCCCCTCGAAAAGCACGGGGATGTAATTTCTGCTGACCCCCCTCAACATCCCGGTCTTTCTGTCCCGCGTCGTCTCGACAAGGACTTCCCGTTCCTCGTGCAGGTACTTGGCGTAGAAGTCGAGCCGTTTCTTCATGCCCGTCTTTCTCAAGGCCCCTGCCCTCTTTCGAATCTCCTCAGGCGGGACGGGATCGGGAAAACGGGCGGCTGCAGTGCCCGGCCGTCGAGAGTATGGAAACACGTGAAGATAGGCGACCGGCAGGCATTCCAGGAGGTTCAGAGTGTTCTCGAAGGATCCTTCCCCTTCCCCGGGAAACCCGGCAATCACATCCACCCCGATCGCCGCATCCGGCATCCTCTGGTGGATCCGGTGGACAAGGGAGACGAAGTCTCCGGGACCGTAGGGTCGATTCATTGCCTTAAGGACCTCCGGGTCCCCGCTCTGCAGGGGAAGGTGAAAATGCGGGCACAACCGGCGTGATTCTGCAAACAGATCCAGGAGTCCGTCGGTAAGCTCGTTCGGTTCGATCGAGCTGATCCGAATCCTGGCAATCCCCGGCTCACGATCGAGATCCCGGAGAAGATCGAGCAGGGTTGCGGCCGGCTCGAGATCTTGTCCATAGACACCGAGATGAATGCCGCACAGGACGACCTCTTTAAACCCCTCTTCCGCCAGGAGGTCGATCTTCTCCTTTACGCGAGAACGGGGCAGGCTCCTGCTTCTCCCCCTGGCGCGCGGGATGATGCAGTAGGAGCATGCGTGGTTGCAACCGTCCTGTATTCTCAGAAAGGCCCTCGTAGTA
>JAQYVQ010000235.1 GCA_030145435.1 Syntrophobacteria bacterium
GGAGCCGACCACCATGACCTTCTTGGGTTGCTCGGCCGGCTTGATCTCTCGCTCTCCCTCCAGTCCCGCCTCTGCGTTCACGAGGCAACAGAGGGGCTGACCCGTGAAGATTTTATCCATACAGCCTTGCATGCAACCGACACATGGGCGGATCTCTTGGGGCCTCCCCTCCTTCGACTTGAGGGGCCAATCCGGGTCGGCGATCAATACGCGGCCCAGGGCAACCATGTCGGCCATTCCCTCCGCCAGGATCCTTTCCGCGGTTCCCGGATCCGTGATTCGGTTGGAAGCGATGACAGGTACGTTCACGGCATTGCGGATGCCCCCCGCCAGGTAGGCATACCCTCCCCGGGGCACCTCCATGGTGAGCTGGGAGACAAAGGCCTCGTGCCAGCCTCCGGTCACGTTGATTCCATCTACGCCCGCCTCTTCGAAGATCTGGCAGTAGCGTGCCGACTCCTCGTTCGTGTTGCCCCCGCGAACGAAGTCGTTTCCGGCCACCCGGATCGTCACGGTATAGTCGTCCCCGACCGCGGCCCTTACTTTCTTGATCGTCTCCACCCCAAAGCGAGCCCGGTTCTCGAAGGAGCCCCCGTACGCATCGGTTCGCTGGTTGGTGACCGGGGAGAGAAACTGGCTGATCAGGTACCCTGCCGAACCGATGATCTCCACGCCATCGATTCCGGCTTCCCTGGCCCGGCGCGCCGCCTGTGCGAAGGCTTCCTGCACCTTCTCGATGTCCTCGAGGGTCATCTCTCTCGGCTCTTCTCCAGTGTAGCGAGACCGGACAGCAGAGGGTGCGATGGCCTGCTGCCCCTCGACCATGAAGGAAAAGGTGTACCGGCCCCCGTGGAAGAGCTGCAGCATGATCTTGGATCCGGCTGCGTGCACCCGGTCGGCGAGCTCTTTGAAGGAGGGAATGTAGTCGTCGTCCATGAGGGACAGGGTGATGGCTCCGGACCCGATGAAGTCCACGCCTACCGGGCCGGCAACGATGATGCCTGCGCCCCCCTCTGCCCGCCGCTCGTAGAACCGAACGTGTCGTTCATTGAGCTTCTGGTCCATGGAGAACAGGGTTCCCATGGAAGGCATGAGGATGCGGTTCTTTGACTCGATCTTGCCAAGTCGAATCGGTTCAAAAAGCAGGGGAAACATGAGAGACCCTCCTTGTGTCTGCTCCTGGTTGTCGGTTTCCGGTGGGGTGATGCGTGCACACTGAGGGCGGCTCAGGAGGCCGGCTCGCTTCGCGGGCTTCTCCTTCTCGTGGGCTTCTTTTTCTTCTTCATACCGAAGCCGGAGATCACGTAGGTCCCGCTGCGGGAATCCACGTTGATCTCGATCAGCTCATGGGTCTGCGCATCTTCCAGAAGCTCGCTGAAGGTCCGGTACCCGTGATACCCCTCGTTGAAGGAGGGCTTCTTCCGCTTCATCGTGTCCTTGACCATCGAGGAATAGAGAATCGGCTTGTTCTCTCTCAGCAGGGCCTCCACCGAATCGAGCAGCAGCTTGAAGGCCTCCTGCTTCTTCTCAGGCACGTCGGACCGGACGGAAGGCGGATGGAGGGTGGGACGCGCCAGGTCGTCATAGTAGATGAATTCGTCGCAGCTGGTGATCAGCAGATCGGAGGAGGATTCCTTGATGGCCAGCCCGATCACGTGCTTCCCGTTTTCCTTCAGCTTGGCCACCAGGGGGGAGAAGTCGCTGTCTCCGGAGACGATCACGAAGGAGTCGATGTGCTCCTTCGTGAAGGAGAGCTCCAGGGCATCGACAACGAGCCGAATGTCGGCGGAGTTCTTGCCCGTCATCCCCCTCTTGGGGATTTCGATCAGCTCCACACCGGCTGCATGGAAGGCCTGTTTGTACGCCGAATACCGGCTCCAGTCGGAGTAGGCCTTCTTGACAACGATCTTGCCCTTCTCGACGAGCCTTTCCAGGACCTTCTGGATGTCGAAGTGTCCCTCCTTTTTGTCCTTGAGCCCTAGGGCCAGGTTCTCGAAATCGAAGAAAACGGCCAGCGTACGTTCTGATTTGTCTGTTTCTGCCATATAGTGTTTTCCATCTCCTGTCAGTGGTTCTTGTACCCACCCGGACCACCCGGGCAAGGATTGACGGCATCATAACGCCGAGGGGTGACATGCGTCAACAAAATCCCTTGATGGGTCCCCCCCCCTACTGAACAAACGGCCATTTGTGCCTCCAGGGGATTGTTTGTTAAGACTAGGACGTGATGAGTCCCTTCTCCTTCGTCTTCGTACAGCACTTTGGCCCGGCGTGTGGAGCGGCGCTGCTGTTCCTGGCAGGGGCTCTGCTCGCCTTCCCCGTGGTCAAGCACGGTTCGCCCCGCTTGACGTGGCTGCCCTTGATCCTGTTCCGCATGGTGCGCCGAATGCTCGGCACACGCCCCGGCATGACCCATCTTTGGTCCCTCATATTCGGGTTCAACGGAACCGTCATGCTCCTGTACATGGCGTCGGGCGTGCATCCAGGCATCCCGGCAGCCATCTCCATCTTGACGGGCTACAACATCGCCGTGATTCTCCTGGTTGCAGCAAAAGCGGAGGATCTGGATGGCCTGGCAGTCTCCCCTGTTTCCGGGTGGAAACCCGGCAAATGGGTTGCCGGCATCTGCGGTCTGGCGGTGCTCCTTCTCGAGTTGCCCTGTTTCTGGTATTCCATCGCCATGGGGATCCGTCTCGGGCAGGCGATCGTGGCCGGCCAGACAAGCTATGTGGAAGGAATCACTGTCCGGCTTCATGCCTACGTGCTCCTCATCCTCCCCACACTCCTCGTCAGCGCCGTCTGCGAGGCGATCGCCATCCGAGGAATGAGCGGGGGCCCCGCCGAAGACCGGACTCCAGGCGTCTGACTCCTTTCGCCTTTGCCCTTTCGCCTCTTCAGCCATCTGCGTGATGGTCCCGGTAATTCTCGTACAGTCGGCGTATATGTAGCTTCGGATCGCTGTCGTATTCCTCCTGCGAGATGTCGATCCACGAAGGCGGCTCCTTGGGGAAGGGGCGGCGTTCGAGGGATCCGTGCTCCCTGAGGATGGGTTCGAAATCCTTCGGGCTTCTGTCGCGGCGGTAGATGCCCAGGTGGCGGCCCGGAAGGTCTTCATCCAGGGGGGGCATGTCCCACAGCCCCGGGTCAAAATCGGAGAAGAACGAGATCACGGCCCCCATCACGCCCGCCTGCCGCAGGCGTTCCAGGACAGACGAAAAGAAGCGCGCGGCCGCCTCCTCGGAGACCAGAAGCTCTGCCCCCGGCTTCTTGTGCACCCGTTCCTGCCTCGGAACCGGTTCCGTGGGGATGCCAAGACCCAGACACATGACATCCTTCCCGCCGAGCCACTGGGTGAGGATGGCGAGGAAGGGCGGCAAAAGAGCATCCATCGGGCCCGAGGAAAGCTCGGAGGAAAAAGGCGTGGCCTGCATGGAGAGAAAATCCAGGTGTTCCGCCACATCCTGAGGCCGCAGGATGCCGTCTCCCGCTAGGTTCCCCTCGTCCATGCCGAGTGTAATCGGGATGGTCTCGTCCCTGCTCCTGAGTTCCTCGGTCATGACCCGCAGCCACAGGGAGCCTTTCTGATTGTCGGGTGGGGTGACCACCGAGGAGGGGCTGTTTCCCAGATCCCAGGCCCATACCGCGGGATGTCCCTGCAAGGCGCCTGCAACTTCGCGAACGAGGAGCACCTGGGCCTCGAGGATCTCCTGATCCTCGTAGAAGTTACGCGGCAGGTTGGAGCGAACCCTTCTCTGCGAAAAGACGGGGATGGGGAGCTCCCGTTCCCTGGCCCACAAGACCCAGGGCGGAAGCCAGTTCAGCCCGCACATATGGCCGGTGAAGAAAGTCGGCAGGACGCAAAGGCCCCTTTGGGCCGCCTTTTCCGCCACGTCCACCAGGCGATCCAGGCAAGGGGTGGAAACTCTCCTGGCCCTTGGTTGAAAGTCCTCCCAGAGCAGGAAGACCCGAACGATCTTAAGCCCTGTCTGCTGGATCCGTTCGAAATCGTCCGCCAGAGAGGACTTGTCGAAATGCTGCCACCAGTACATGCCCGATCGGGCAGGCCAGTAGTTGACCCCCAGCCAAAACGGGGAAGAGGGTGGAGTGTCCAAAGGGCCTCCAAAAAAAAGGTCCTTCCGGATGGGTAATGCGCCCGGAAGGACCATTGTGTTCACTCGAGCAAATCTTCGCTCTAATACATGCCACCCATACCGCCCATACCACCCATACCACCCATACCACCCATACCACCCGGAGGCATTCCCGGCATGCTACTCTTTTCTTCCGGCAGTTCGGCAACCAGGGCCTCGGTGGTCAGCAGCAGCGAACCGACGCTGGCCGCATTCTGCAGGGCACAGCGAACCACCTTGGTCGGGTCGATGATGCCTGCCTTCACCAAGTCGGTGAACGTCTCGGTCGCTGCATCAAACCCGTTGGCTCCTTTGGAGGTCTTCACCTTCTCGACCACGATCGAGCCTTCCCAGCCCGCGTTTCCGGCAATCTGGCGCAGCGGCTCTTCCAGGGCACGCTTGACGATGTTGACGCCCACTTTCTGATCTGCCTCTACGTCCAGGCCGTCCAGCTTTTCGATCATCCGGATGAGCGGAACACCGCCACCAGGCACAACGCCTTCCTCAACGGCAGCCTTGGTGGCGTTCAAGGCATCTTCCACGCGAGCCTTCTTTTCCTTCATCTCGGTCTCTGTGGCCGCCCCGACGCGCAACACGGCCACACCACCGGCCAACTTTGCCAGGCGCTCCTGGAGCTTTTCCCGGTCGTAGTCGGATGTGGTCTCATCGATCTGAGCCCGGATCTGCTTGATCCGCCCCTCGATGGCCTCGGTGGAGCCGGCGCCCTCGATGATCGTGGTGTTTTCCTTGTCGATTCGAATCTTCTTGCAGGTCCCCAGATCATCCAGCGAAACGCCTTCCAGCTTGATTCCGAGTTCCTCGGCCACCACCTGGCCACCCGTCAGGGTCGCCATATCATCCAGCATGGCCTTGCGTCGATCGCCAAAGCCGGGAGCCTTCACGGCGGCACACTTCAGGGTGCCCCGAAGCTTGTTGACCACCAGCGTGGCCAGGGCCTCTCCTTCGATGTCCTCGGCAACGATCAGGATCGGCTTTCCGGACTGGGCCACCTTCTCGAGCAGCGGGATCATGTCCTTCATGTTGCTGATCTTCTTCTCGTTATAGAGAAGGTAGGGCTCTTCCAGGACCACTTCCATCTTCTCCGCGTCCGTCACGAAGTAGGGAGACAGGTAGCCTCTGTCGAACTGCATGCCTTCCACCACGTCAAGGGTGGTCTCCATGGACTTGGCCTCTTCCACGGTGATCACGCCTTCCTTGCCGACCTTGTCCATCGCTTCTGCGATGAGGTTGCCGATTTCGGCATCCCCATTGGCCGAAACCGTGCCTACCTGGGCGATTTCGCTGCGATCCTGGGTAGGCTTCGTCATCTTCTTGAGCTCGTCCACGCACATCACAACGGCCTTGTCGATGCCTCGTTTGACATCCATCGGGTTGGCGCCGGATGCGACCACCTTGCAGCCCTCCCGGTAGATCGCCTGTGCCAGCACCGTTGCCGTGGTCGTACCGTCACCGGCCACATCGCTGGTCTTGCTGGCCACCTCTTTGACCATCTGGGCGCCCATGTTCTCGAACTTGTCCCTCAGCTCGATCTCCTTTGCCACGGTCACACCGTCTTTCGTGACCAACGGTGATCCGAAGCTTCTCTCCAGGATAACGTTCCTACCCTTGGGGCCAAGGGTTATCCGGACCGCGTTGGCCAGGGTATTGACCCCCTTCAGGGTACTTGCCCTTGCTTCTTCTGCAAATTTGATTGCCTTTCCTGACATCTTTACTTACACCTCCGTTTCCTTTTTCTTTAGGCTAAGCCTATCATTTCCCAGGTCAGCTTGTTGTCCGTGCGCCGGCGCTCGTTTCCTTATTCCATGATGCCCAGCACGTCGTCTTCCCTCATGATGAGGTGTTCCTCACCCTCGATCTTCACGTCGGTTCCCGAATACTTGCCGAACAGGATCCGGTCTCCAGCCTTGACCTCGAGAGCAACCATCTTCCCGTCGTCCAGCATCTTCCC
>JAQYVQ010000280.1 GCA_030145435.1 Syntrophobacteria bacterium
TCCGCTTCAGTGTTTCTTGAATCTTCACGAGGAGCTTTCGTTCTCGATCGCGGATGCGAAGCAGGAAGTTCCTGTTCGACTCCAGAGCGGCCCTGTCCGTCGGGTCCGGGAAAAGGGCCTTTTCAGCGGACATGCCGTTCAGGGTTTCCGATGCCTCTTCGACGAGTCGCTCGAAGCTTCGTTCGAGCAGCTTCCTGTATTGTCCAAGCTTGCGCTTGTTCATGTTGTCCTACCTGAGTTAAAATTAACTTTGTAACAAACGCGAAATTATACCGGAAACGGGCCTCATTGTAAAGACTCCGGGCTGCAACCTCACTAGAACGTCGTTTATGGGGGCCCCTGATTGACACGGATTTCCTCCGCCCGATACACTTCGAGGAGGGGGCAAATCCGGATGTTCGGGGACGCCCGAAACCTCCCTTGCGGCAGGTCCTGGAGTCTGACGATGAAAGCCGTCTCGAGAAGAACGATCCTGAAAGGAGCCCTCGCCTCATGCCTTCCTCTCTCCTTCCCCTCGGTCGTTCTCTCCCGAGACCGGAACGAGACGGGAGCGCGGCCCCGTGTGGTGCAAGTCCAAGGCCCGATCGAAGCCTCCCTCCATATCTTGCTCGAAGAACTGGGGGGTGTCAGTCGATTCGTGAAGTCGGGTGACACGGTCTTGATCAAGCCCAACATGAGTTTTCCGAACCCTTCGGAACAGGCCACGACCACGGATCCGAGCCTGGTGAGGGCAATGGCCCGCCATTGTCTGCGAGCCGGGGCCAAGCGGGTCCTCGTGGCGGACCATCCGATGCGTGCCGTCAAGCTCTGCCTGGAAATGACCGGGATGAAAGAGGCCTGCGGCGACCTGCCGAGCGTTCACCTGATCGGCGCCTCCCAGGAAGGGATGTTTCACCAGGTCACCCTGTCCCGGACAAAGGAACTTCAGGCGGTGAAGGTCCTGCGAGCGGCACTGGATGCGGATGTACAGATCAATCTGCCCCGCATGAAGTCACACGGCGCTACGACCGTCTCCCTCGGCATGAAGGGCAACATGGGCTTGATCTGGGATCGGGCCATCTTCCACTCCCGCCTGGATCTCAACGAAGCCATAGGCGACCTGAACACCCTGATCCGGGCCGATCTGACGATTCTCGATGGGTCCCGGGCACTGATCGCCGGGGGCCCCCTGGGGCCGGGACCTGTCGAGGAATTGGGCTGCCTGATTGGTGGTGCCGACCCGGTCGCCGTCGACGCTTTCGGCGTGCAACGGGTGGAGTGGTACGGCAAGCGAATCGCTCCCGACCAGATACCTCACCTCGTGGCCTGCCACAAGAGGGGGATCGGAGAGATCGATCTCGACCGCGTGGACATCGTCTCGCGAAAGGCGCCCGCATCGTGAAGAAGGTCCCTTCCGAACCGCGCCTCCGGGCAGGCAGCCGTCCAAAGAAATGGGTGATTCAGGCGATCTGCTTTTCGGTTTTCCTCTTCCTGTGTATCTCCATGCAATATCCATGGCGGTCGTGGATACCCTATCGGCTCTTCCTGGATCTGGACCCCCTGAGTTCGCTTGCGGCACTGTCAGGGACGAGGCAATTCTTCCTGCTCGCATTGCTCATGGTCGTGGTGGGGTTGGTGTGGGGCAGGATCTTCTGCGCCTACGTCTGTCCCCTGGGGTTCTGCATCGATGTTGTGGATCATGGATTGGGCAAGACAGGGCGAAGGCCTGCGATCCGGAAACGTCCGCAGGACGAGGCAGAAGAGGGCGTGCAGCCGGAGACCTGGCCCGAACCATCGCGAGGGGCACTTGCCTCCTCCGGACTGCAGTGGGTCTTGTTGGGGATGGTGTTTGTCGGCCTGGCGTTCAAGAACAGCCTTCCCCTCGTCCTGGATCCGATCGGCCTCGCCACCCGGAGCTTTGCCGTCATCTTCTACCCCCTCGGAATCTGGGTGGCGAACGGCACGATCGGGCTGCTTCGACCGTTGGCGGAGCAGAGGGGCTGGTACGGGCTCGCGTACTACGCCCTCCCGCAGCCCGGTTTCCAGGCTGCCATAGGGAACCTCGCCCTCCTGGCGCTGGTTCTCGGGTTGGGCCTGCTCACGCGAAGGTTCTGGTGCAGGAGCCTGTGTCCCCTGGGTGCCCTGCTGGGGCTTCTCGGGCGCCTTGCCCCTTCTCGAAGACGCGTGACGGCCGCATGCACGGCCTGTGGTCAGTGCCAGGGAGCGTGTCCCATGGGGGCGATCGGAGAAGACCCTTTTCGTACGAGACAGTCTGCCTGCATTCAGTGCAAGTCGTGTCAGGCCGTCTGCCCGGTGGACGCCATATCGTTTTCCCTGCGGCCTCGACGGGAGGCCCGGTACCTTCCGTTGCCCGAAGGCCTTTCGAGGCGGAACTTCTTCTTTGGCATGGGGTTCGGAAGCATGGCGATCGTCCTCACCAGGCTGGATCCCCGCTACGTGAAGAAGACCGATCGGACGCTTCGTCCCCCCGGGGCCCTGCCGGAAGAGGATTTCCTGGCGACCTGTATTCGGTGCGGTGCCTGTCTTCGGATCTGCGTAACGTGCACCCTCCAGGCCTCGGGCATGGAGAAGGGCCTGATCCGGTGGGGCACCCCGATCCACAACATGCGTTTCGCGGGATGCGAACAGCAGTGCAATCTGTGTGGAAAGATATGTCCCACCGGCGCCATTCGCGACCTTCCGTTGATCGAACGGCAACACGCCAAGATCGGGACCGCGGTGATCATCCGGGAAACGTGCGTGGCATGGGCGAAGAACCGGCTTTGCCTCCTCTGCGACGAGGCGTGCCCATACAATGCGATTGTCTTCCAGCCGGTGGAGGGGTACAAACGTCCCTTCGTGGACGAGAGCCGCTGCAACGGTTGCGGGATGTGCGAAGCCGTGTGCCCGGTCAACGGAGAGGCTGCCATCGTCGTGTATCCGATGGGCGAAATCAGGCAGAAGGAAGGCTCTTACAAAGAAATCCTCAATCGAGAGCGTATCTTTCTCGAACCGAAGAAGGATCTTCTGGAGTTGCCCGAAAGAACGGATGGTTCCTTGATACAGGACGAGGGCATGGACTGATGGGCGATTCCCGAGCCTTCTGTGGAACCCCCGTGCTTTCGGAAGACCTGAGGCGGGAAGATGAGACGCTGGAGCCCCTCCTCGTGGACAGGGGCTATATCCTTCAGAAACGCCAGGGTTACCGGTTCTCTCTCGACGCCGTCGTCCTGGCCGATTTCGTGGCCCGGCTGCGGGGAAAGGCGAGGGCCGGAAAGAGCACCCGCTACCTGGACCTGGGAACGGGATGCGGTGTCATCCTGGTCCTGCTCGCGAAATGGGGAAGCGGTCTCACAGGATACGGGGTGGAGATCCAGCAGGCGCTCGCCGACCTGGCCGGAAGGAACCTCCGCCTCCACGGCTTGGAGGACCGGTTCCAGGTCCTCTGCACGAACCTGAAGGATCTCCCTTCCCGGCTTCCCCGTGCCTCCTTCGATTGGATCACCTCGAACCCTCCGTACCGGCGGCTCGACACGGGACGGATCAACCCGGATCCGCAGAAGGCCCTGGCCCGCCACGAACTCACCGCCTCTCTCGAGGACATTTGCCGGGTGACGGCCTATCTTCTCAGGGAGAAGGGCCGGGCGTTCCTGGTCTATCCGGCCAGTCGTTTTGCAGGCCTGGTCGTGCACTTGCGGGAGGCCGGCCTCGAGCCGAAAACCGCGAGGCCCGTCTATCCGAAGCCCGGGGAAAGGGCGAGTTGGGTCCTGGTCGAGGCGGTCTGCAACGGGAAAGAAGAGCTTTCGATCGAGCATCCCCTTTTCGTGGAGGATGCACAGGGGGAATACACGGAGGAGATGAATCGAATCTTCCGCTGGGAGTCCTGAAGAGAGCGGAAAATAGGGGTCAGACCTACACATTTGACAAAAGGTCGTCTGGCCGCCATTGACGAGCCTCTTTTGTCAAATGTGTAGGTCTGACCCCTTCACGTTTGACCGGGCTCGTTCTTCGGTGTCGGCGGCGAACCGAGCCGGAAGCGGATCTGCCGGATGATGTCCTCACCGTAGTGCCGGTTGATCCGGGTCCGCAAGGCCGACTCCTCCATCTGGAGCCGGTGCATCCAGACCGAACTTTCCACCTCGACGATCAACGTGCCATGCTCGACGTGGACGGCGCTTGCGTGCTTCGCGATTGGATCCCCCACGACCGAGTCCCAGTCGACGACCGCGCGATGCACACGGATCGCCTCTTCGATACCCTGCTGTTTAAAAAGGGAAGCGAGGACCGTTCCGATGTGTTCAGGGCCCTTCCTGGAGCGCCCCTGGTTTCCCATTGACTTGAGCCTCCACAGGTGACGGTTTCTCGGGCGAACCGGATGCACCTGGTAGGTTGCCTCTTGGGGATGCTCCCGTCAACTCTCCGCCCGCATATTGCAGGAAGCTTTGTGCAGGAGTAAGGGAGGGTCAAACCTACACATTTGACACAGGAGTCTCGTCAAAGGGGGGTCAGACGGCTTTTTGTCAAATGTGTAGGTTTGACCCCTTCATGTTTGACCCCTTCATGTCAGGTTCAAGGGCCTGCCGGGATCAGGAGTTGTTGCCCGATTATGAGAAGGCTGGGATACCGCACCTTCTCCTGGTTTGCCTGGTATATCCTGACCCATTGTCTCGCGTCACCGTAGAACTTGGCTGCCAGCCAGTGGAGGTTGTCGTTCCCCTTCACCTTGTAGACAAAGGCCTCGGGGACGCGAAAGGCATCGCCCTGGAGGTTCAGGACCGTCCCCTTGTCCGATTCCGTGATGGCCGAGGCTGGGGCCGACAGGAGAAGAAGGCAGATGAATGTGGTCATGCAGACCCATAACAGGAGCATGCAGAGCCGTGAAAGGGTTCTTTTTTTTCCGGGCCTCCTTTTTTCCGTTGGCGAGTGGGTGGTCCGAGAACTTCCCGTGTGTGAATCAGTCAAATGAAAGAGGGGCCGGAAGGACGGAAGCAAGGGCTCGCGATTGACAACCTTCCGGGAATTTCAGTTCCTTGGATGACAAGGACATTCTCCCCTCGCTCCTGCTGGCCCAAGGATGCCTGGTAGACGATCCCGGCCAGGGCCACAGGCGGGAACGAAATCGTACTCGTTTAACCCTCCCTTGGGCCTCTCTTTGATGGAGGCGAGACTCCAAGGTGCTACGCGGCGAGGTGGATGTCGTCGTCGGAACGGAAGACCCGCCGTCCGACTATTTTGCCTTCGGTAGGGGGCCTGGTACCCAGAAGATCCTCGTGGGTCGCGACGACCGTGAACCCATCGGGGAGCTTCTCGGGGAGCGTCTCCGTCCCTGGTTCGTGCAACTCGTCAGCCCCTTCGAGATCCAGGAGTGCGAGGAAGGTGAGGAACCCGACTGGCGGCTGTCGGTCCGCCGATCGTCCGGCATCGAGGGGAGGGTGCTCTTCGACGAGCCGGATGGGCAGGCCCCTGCCTGCATACCCGGCATCTGCGTTCCGGAAGAAATCCCGATTGAAGTGCCCGAGGACGCGCTCTCCATGGAGGTTGTGCTGGAGAGCATACAAGGGGACGCAGATCTCCTGGTGGGGCTCGGGAGTGAAAGGGAGAGCCTGGTTTCCTTGAACCCTTGGCCCGGATTCGATGTGGTCGTCATCGATCAGGACCGGCTGGTACCGCTCCGCGGTCAATCCATCGTCATCCGCCTGGAAAGCTGGCAATACCCGACCGACTACCGCCTGAGGGTGGCCTACACCCGGGGCGAGCCGGAGGAACCACCGCCGGAGGAGCCACCGGACGAAGCCCCCCCCTTGTAAGGGGACTCACACGTTCCGTTCCCCTTCCCCGTAATTCATCCCTCGTAACTGCTCGTCTTTACCTCGTCCTCGATCAAACAGTTCTCCCCCTGTCTGCATCTGTGGCCTGCCGTTCCTCTCAGAAGCCGCACCAGCTCCGAAAAAAACCCTTGACCTGCCA
>JAQYVQ010000322.1 GCA_030145435.1 Syntrophobacteria bacterium
CGGGAGGAAAGTCCGAGCTCCATAGGGCCGGGTGCTGGGTAACGCCCAGTGGGGGAAACCCCAAGGAAAGTGCCACAGAAAACAAACCGCTCGTTCTCCGAACGAGTAAGGGTGAAACGGTGAGGTAAGAGCTCACCAGCGGTCCGGGTGACCGGATCGGCTAGGTAAACCCCACCTGGAGCAAGACCGAATAGGAGGGCAATCCCCGAGAGGGGAAGCGGGTGGCCCGCCCAAAGCCCTCGGGTTGGTTGCTGGAGGCATGGGGTAACCCATGCCCTAGAGGAATGGTCGCTGCCTCATGGGGGGAAACCCCCTTGGGGAACAGAACTCGGCTTACGGGCTGCTTCGGCGTCTGTGCCCCTTTTTTTCGGAATTATTCTCCAAGAATCTGCAGGATCACCTGCCTCTGGCGCGGTACGTTGTCGAAATCCGCCACAACGATCTGCTGCCACGTCCCGAGCAGAAGCTCGCGATCTTTGAAGGGCACCGTCAGGGAAGGCCCCAGCGAAGCTGCGCGCACATGGGAAAACCCGTTGCCGTCCCCCCACCGCTCGTTGTGCCGGTAAACCCCCTCGGACGGAATCGAACGTTCCATGAAGTCCTGGAAGTCACGGACCGCCCCCGGCTCGAATTCGATCGTCGTCACGCCGCCCGTCGCACCGGGGACGAAGACCGTCACGATACCGTCGGTCATCCCTGAATCGTTGATCGCCTCCGAGACTTGGCGGGTGATTTCCCTTAGGTCACATGTGCCCTTTGTGGAAAGCGAGAGGCTGATTGTCTTTACCATGTTGGGGTCCTTATAAGCTGTAAGCTCTTAGCTGTAAGCTCCCCTCGCCCCCCCCTCGATGGGATGCCCTCGAATGAGGGGGCAGGGTGGGCTAAGAGCGAATGGCTAATAGCCTATTGTCTACAGAAGCTTTGCCATTTCATTCTTGGCTTTTCGACTCACCTCTTCTTAAACAGTTCTCTGAGTAAGAGTTCTCCCGGCGTCGCCTCGCCCTCGGTCTTCTCCGCGGGCAACCCTAGCTGCTCTCGAAGCTTCTCGACCCCTTGCCGGGTGTAGTACCGGGAGACAGCGCCCAGCACGTACTCCGAATCCAGGGAGACCACCGGTTTCTTCGTCTTCCCCGTTAGCGTGATGGGCAGGACGACTCTCTGCTCCGCGTTGTACAGCGCCTTCATGACCTCTGCTTTTTGCGCCAGCTCCGCGGAATGACGCTTCGCAAGGATTACCTTCCCCTTCATGTCGAGCAATTGTTCTTGGAGGTACACCTTTCCTTCCAGAAGGGCGTCCGAATCCGTGGCCTTGCTCGTGCCTATATTGCGCAACTGCAGGCCCTCGAGCAGCAGAACGTCCTTGCGCATCTTGAAGGTCCCCTCGAGCCAGTCGAACCGTGTGGACTCGTGCTCCCGGACTTCCTGCCGACTGGATTTCAGCTTCTGATCCATCCCCTTGAGTCCGAACAAGGCGTCCGCAACGCTTCCGACGAGGTCGAAATTCTTGAGTTCCCCTTCAGAGATACGGAACGAGCCCTCGGCATTCACGGCCGACTCCGCCCCTGTCCGGGTGCTTCCGCTGGCCGTGAACTGCCCCCGAAAGGACCCGGAAAAACTGTCCTTGTATTCCGTCAGCCGATCCAGCACCTCACCCATCGCAACGTCCCTGACACTGGGCCTGAAACTCCAGGTTCCCTTTGCCAGATCGTGGCGCCCTGTCGCCTGCACCTCGCCCTGGAAGACATTCAACTCCACACCGCTGATTTCCAGCACGTCCGGACTGTAATTCATGCTGGCCATCAACTTCTCAAAGGGAACGTTCATGACCTGTCCCTTCTTGATCTCCGCCTGGGCGGCACCCAGGATTCCCGTGGACTTCTTCCTTGCCTGGACCTTGATGTGGCAGGACTCCAGAAGTCCGGAACGGTCCCCTCCGCCCCCTTTTTCTCCCTCCGGAGGAGGCAACAGGAACCCGATCTTGTCCGAGGAGATCTGAAGGTTCGCGGACACGTCTTCAGGCGTGCCTCGCAAGGAACTCCTCAGGAAGAAGCTCCCCTCCGGCTCATAAGGCGCCAGCGAGGGGCACAGCTTGTCCCAACCCTCCAGGACAATCGGGTTGGTCTGTATGAGAAACCCGAAATGGGGCATTTTCGAAAGCGTCAACTCTCCCGAAGCATTCAGGGCCAGGGTGTGGAGAAGCAACTCGAGATCCTTCACCGTGACACGTTCCCCTTTCTTGTCGGCCTTGCAGCCGATCGAGAACTTGCCACCCGAGGCCTTCTGAAACAGGTCCTGGTATTCGATCTTCATGCCCTCCAGGTCCAGGCGAGCCTCGAGATCGAATGCCTCCCGGGTCCCGGCCGACTCGAGGTGCATGGCCAGGGGTCCCTCGAAGCTGAGTTCATCCGGAAGGGCTTGCGCAGCCGCCGGTACGATCGCGACCAACAAGTCAGGCCGGAACCCTTCGCTCCAGACCTTTCCTTCCCATCGTGGGTCGGTCCGGAAGGACTCGACCACCCCCTTCATCTGGAGTCGCTCGCCGTTCACGGTGACCTCCAACGATTCGAGCACGAGCTTCTCTGCGGCGGCCTCGAGGACGAGATTCTCCGCGATCGTGCAATGCAACGCCACCGGCTCCGAGCCGCCCCTCTCTTCCGCCCCGGCCGCCTCCAACCGAAGGTCCTGGAGATCGACCGTAGCCCGGGAGACGATCTTCTGATCGAACGAGCCCTTTGCCTCCCAGCTGACACTCCCCGTTCCTGAGCGGATCCGCACGGGGAGTTCCGAGGCGAGGAGGCTCACGACGGTCCCGAGCGGAAGCTCGCGCAGGGAAGCCCGGATGTCGAAGGGGACCGTTTCCGGCCGCACTTCTTCCCCCACGGGCCCCACCGTCCCGGCGAATTCTAAGTTCTGTCCCGATCCGTTCAACAGGTCCGCCGCCACTCGGATCGAGACGGGTCGATCGAAGGCGAGATCTCTCACATCCACGTCGAGAGCGTCGATCACCAGGGGGCTTTGGCCGGGCCGCAACATGTCATCCTGGTATACGATTCTTCCCTGCCGGATCGAGAACTCGTTGACCAGAAGACCCGCCAGCACACCGAGCCCCCCCGCGGTCTCCGCCTCGGCAGGCGTCTGGCCTTCAGGTGTTTCCTCCGCGGTCGGAGTTCCCTCCCCTGTCGTGTCTTCTTCCGCCTCCACGATCAGGTCACTGAAGCTCGACTCCCCGTCCGCATTCCTGGCCAGGCGAATCACCGGTCTCTTCAGGACGATCCTCTTGACCTTGATCTGCCTCTTCAACAGAGGCAGGAGCATGACCCTCACCTGCAGCCCCTCCAACTGGAGAAAATCTCCTGTCGAAAAAGCCGGGTTGTCCGCTACCCTGAGACCACGAAGCTCTGCCCCGAAGCCGCTCAGCACGGTCAACTCGATGTGCTCGAAGTCCACCTCACGAGGGATGTAAGGTTTAATCTTGGAGAGAATCGTGCCCTTGTAGTGGTTCAGGTCGATCATGAACGGCGCCAGGACCGCTACAAGGAAAACCAGAATCAACAGGATGCCCAGAACGATGCCGATCTTCTTCATCAGGGGTTCTCCCTCACCAGGGTCGGATTGCCCGCTCTCGAGTGGTCTCAAGTCAGGGACGGGCAACAAGTAAGGAACGTATCACCCGTTCCTAGGGTTTGCAAGGAAGTGAGCGCCTCGTTCAGGCGGATCTCTCCGGCCACGTCTTTCCCAGGAACCGCTTCACATTCTCCGTTGTCTGTCCGGCAACCTCTGCCGCAGAGCAGCCCTTCAAGGAGGCCACTTGTTCACAAACGCGCACCACCGTAGAGGGGGTCGCCTCCTCGCCCTCGTAGGCGACCGGGCAATCGGTCTCCAGCAGGATGTTCTCCAGGGGCGCTGACCGAATCGCTTCCTGGTGCATTCGGCTGTATGCGAGAGCGGGCGTAGCAGAGATGAAATCGCCGCGCTCGACGATCGCGTCGATAAGCTCCAGAGGGCCGGTGTACCAGTGATACACTGCCCGCGGCACATCCGCTTCCTCCACGAGCAGCAAGGCCCGCTGGTGTGAGTATCGGCAGTGTACGATCACAGGCAGGCCCCTCTCCCTCGCCAGGTGCAGCTGCTTGGTGAACAATTCCTTCTGCAGAGGCTTCTTTGTCTTGATCTTGTAGTCCAACCCGATCTCACCTATTGCAACCGCCTGTTCCAGATTCTCTTCCATTTTCCCGAGGGTCTCTTCGATGTCCTCTTTGTCGATCTGCCAAGGGTGCAGGCCCAGAGCAGGAAGTACGATACCCGGAAATTTCTCCCTGAGGCGCATCGTTCTTCCTATTGACTCGCCCCCCATAGAGACCCCGATCACGGCGAGCACGCCCATCGAAACAGCCTTCCTGATTTCTTCCTCCGCACCTCCGAGCAAGTCGAGGTGCGCATGTGCATCCACAAGCAAGGTACGGTTCGTCTCCATCGACCCTCTCCTTTGGTCTTTCTCGTCCTCGTCCTCGATCATGTACCGAGCGTTTTCTTCATGGACAGGGGTCTTGAACCACGGATCTAGCTTCATTTTCCAGTATAGCAGCTTCGAACCCCGGAGGGGGATCCCGCACGAACCGCCCTTCCGGAGGATCTACGACGGACGCCCCTTTTTGCCACCTCGCGAAATATTTTTCACCTTCCAGGCTCGGAAACCTGGAAAAGTTTTTCGTGCCCGACTCGTCTCATTTCCCTTCGCCCCTTCGCAGGGCGACAACCGGGGGACGATCCGGAAACCCGACCGTCCCTGGAACACCCTACAACATCCTGTCATCGCTACATTTTTTCGCCTCTCCCTCCCTTACGAACGGCGCGTTTTGGGGCCGCCGTCAGCACGGAGCAAAAGGGTCAGGGAAACGAACGCTTCTCTGGCATCCTTCTTGCTCTTTTCGTACAGATCCAAACGAAACAGGCATGGGTGCATGTGCAATCTTCAGAGGCCAGGAACGACATGACGGCAGAAAAGTCCCGAGCAAAATCGAAGGCCCTCTCCGGATGGTTGATCTTGGCATGGGTCCTCCTCCTGTTCTCCCTGCCCCGAGCCCTTCAGGCCGAGTCCGGGGAACTGATGTCCGTTCAAACCGCCATTCAGAGGAGCGGTGCCCGTTGGACATCCGGAGAGACCCCCATGAGCCGCCTGTCCCCTGAGGAGAGGCGAAGATATCTCGGAGCCAGACTGTCCCTCATGCCTCCCCCGGAGTTGAGCGCCTCTTCCGTTCGGAAGGCCACGAACCTCCCGAAGCGTGTCGACTGGAGGAACGTCCAGGGAACCGACTGGACAACCCCTGTGAAAGACCAGGGTTCCTGCGGGAGTTGCTGGGCCTTTTCCGCGGTCGGTACCATGGAGTCGGTCATTTCGATCCGGGCGAAAAACCCCGCCCTGACGCTCAACCTCTCCGAGCAGTACGTCCTCTCTTGCAGCGCAGGTAGCTGCGACGGCTGGTGGATGCGGCCTACAGCAGACTTCTTGAGAGCCTCCGGGGCCGTCGATGAAGGCTGTCTTCCGTACACTGGCGACGGGTCCGACCCGTGTTCCGATCGATGCACGGACTGGCCGAACCGTGTCTGGAAGATCGATCAGTGGCATTCGGTACCGAACGACGTGGAGGCGATCAAGAGCGCACTGAACCAACAGGTCCTGACCACCGCCTTCGATGTCTACACGGATTTCTATTACTACACGGGCGGCGTGTACGAGCACGTCTGGGGCGACTACGAAGGGGGCCATGCGGGTGTCCTGGTCGGATACGACGACATCGAACATGTATGGATCGTAAAGAACAGTTGGAACACCTCCTGGGGAGAGGAAGGGTATTTCAAGATCCTCTGGGGAGACAGCGACATCGGACGGGATACCCTCTTCATCGAGTATGACAATCCCTGTGACGACGACGAGGACGGTTACCTGGATCCCTCTTGTGGTGGCGAGGACTGCGACGACGAGGACCCCCGGGTCCATCCGGATGCAGAGGAGATCTGCGACGGGAAGGACAGCGACTGCGACTTCGAACTGACCGCAGAGGAGACGGACGGGGATGAGGATGGGTGGCCCCTCTGCAACGATTGCGACGACTCCGATGCTGCGGTCAGCCCGGGGGAAATCGATCTCTGCGGGGACGGAATCGACAATGACTGCAGCGGTACGGCGGACGACAAGGACCTGGACGAGGACGGGGACCAGGACACGGCCTGCGGCGGAACGGATTGCGATGACCAGAATCCCGCGACCTATCTCGGCGCCCCTGAGATCTGCGACGGCCTGGACAACGACTGTGACGGAAACCTCCCGCAATCCGAACGGGACGTGGACGAGGACACCTGGCTGATCTGTGCAGGGGACTGCATGGACTGGTACTCCAGAGTCCATCCAGGCAACGCCGAGGCGTGTGACAACTGGCTGGACGATGACTGTGACGGGGGTATCGACGGCGACGACATCGAGTGCGAATTCAGCGCTGCAGGATGGTCGGCCGCCACCCCTGCCGACGCAGCCTCACTTCAATCGGTTCCCGCCCCGCCCTCGCTCGCCGCATCCCGGATCGGCAACACCGCCCTCTGGCTTGTCTTGCCCCTGGCTTCCTTCGGAATCGGAAGATGGCTGCAGAGGAGACAACGGGGTAAAATGGCTATTAGCCGTTAGCTATTAGCATTTAGCTCCTCGCCACTACCCCCCCGGCAAAGTACCCGCCATGGGGCGGTTGGGCGGGCTAAAAGCTAAAGGCTAACAGCCAAGATCGAGGACGACGAGGACGGGGGAAAAGGTTCCTGACACCTTTCTTTCTTAGATCGCGTAACCCCCGCTTACCACGAAATGCCCCCCCGTCACATAGGCGGCTTCTTCGCTCAAGAGGTAGTCCAACATCCCGAGGAGATCCGCGTACCGGCAGAATCTCCCCGCAGGGATGTAGTCCGAAGCGGTCCCGGACGGCTTCTTCACGGAATTGAAGATCGTCCCGGGCGAGATCATGTTGACCGTGATCCCGTGCGGGGCTTCTTCGACCGCCATCGACTTCGCGAGGATGAGCGCACCCGTCTTGGCAAGGTGATACACAGCGCACCGAGGGGAGGCGGCAAGCTTTCCCGCAGGCGCGTATCCTATCATCACGATTCTTCCCTCTTTCTTCTTCCGCATCAACGGAAGGGCCTCCTTCGAGCAGAGGAAGGCGGAGGTCAGATTGCTTTGGATGATGACCTCCCACTCTTTCGTCGAGACCCGGGCGAGAGGCTTTTCCAGGTAGTCCCCCACGTTGTTGATCAACACATCCAGCCGCCCGAAGGAACGCTTCACCCTGTCGATCATCCTGCGCACGTCTCGCTCCCGCGTCACGTCCGCCTGACAGGGCATGGCTTGTCCGCCTCTCCCGCGAATCTTTTCCGCCAGGGCCTCGGCCTTTGCGCGACTCGTCCGGTAGTTGATCACCACCCGGTAGCCCTGGCCCGCCAGATGCCGGCAGACCGAGGCGCCGAGTTTTCGCGCCCCCCCCGTCACGAGGGCCACCCGTTCCGCCTCGTTCTTCTTCATCGGTTCGACCCCGTGGATTGCGTCGCGCCCTCCGGAGGCACGAATCGAAACAAATCCTCCTCCAGCGATTCGTTCAACAGAACCTTCTGATAATCTACCTTCAAGACGCGCTCAGAACCGGTAACGGCCACGCGGATGCGGTGCGGGAACGAGACCCCATCGATGGTCCGGTACCTTCCATATTCGACCTGAAGATCCCCGATGGCCCTTCCCCCGCTGTACGGTTGGATCACGAACATCTTCGCCGGCCTCTTGTTTTCATCCAGCCACACCAGGTAGCGCGGCCCCAGGCCGGACGACTCCACATCCAGGAGCAGGGCATTCTGGTCCACGCTTATGCGGACGATCGGGTCCGACACGGGCAGGAAGAAAGGATCCCCAAGCGCCAGGGCCGTCAACTCCTCTGCCTTCAAGGGTATGCCGAGCATCTCCCGAATCTGCTCGGGATCTTCGGGGCCCTCCATGTACTCGTTCTCGGACACAGAATAGGTCAGGGAGCCCTGCGGGTCGAAGATGGCGAGAAAGACGACGTGATTCAGCAAATCGAGGATTTCGAAGCGCAACCTTCCGTGCCGGTCGCACGCAATCACTGCATCCAGACTGGCCTTCTGTTGCTCTGTCTGGAGGCGCAGGTGGGCCACCCCCTGCAGGGTGCGGATCGCTTCACAGCGGCTGAGGATCCCTCGGTAGCTCGCTTCCGGGTCTGAAAGGTCTGCCGCGTCGAAACGAACCGAGGGCCCCGGGCGCTTCAGACAACCGGAAAAGGCGGTGAAGAAGAAGACGGCGATGAGAACCGGCAGGAAGGCATCGCGACCTATGCATCTCTTCATGGATCGATTTCACTCACCGATTCGAAAGCAGCTTCTCGATTTCCTGAATCTTTTCGATGATCTTTGCCTGGTCCTGGTCCTTGGCCTTCTCCATCGCCCTCTTGTAGGTCTTGAGCGCCTTTTCGTAGGTCCCGACCTTCTGGTAAACGTCGCCAAGATGCTCGAGGATCACCGGGTCGTCCGGGATCAGGCCCTCGGCCCGCTCGAGTTCCCGCAAGGCCTTCTCGTACCTGCCCTGCTTGAAGTAGACCCAACCCAGGCTGTCAACGATGTATCCGTCCTCGGGTCGGATGAGGAGCGCCTTCCGGACCAACCCTTCCGCTTCGTCGAGATGAATCCCCTTGTCCGCATACGTATACCCGAGGTAGTTCAGGGCCTCGGCGTTCTCCGGTTCGAGGGAAATCACCAGCCTCATGCTCTCGACGCTCCTGGTCAGGTCTCCCTGCTTGTCGTACAAGACCCCGAGCGTGAAGTAGTGTTTCGCAGGCGTCTCCGATTTATCCAGGGCCTTCTGGGCACACCGAATCGCTTCTTCGTAGTCCTCCGCGTGCTCGTAGAGTGCAGCCAGGAATCCCCACAGTCGGTCGTCATCCGGTTGGTGCTCGAGTGCCTCCTCGATGACGGCGACCGCCTCCTCCAAACGCTTCTCTTCCTCGAGAAGAAAGGCCCAATACAGACACGCGTCGACGTACGGCTCCGCCTCAGGAGGAATTCTCGAGAAGGTCGCGAGTGCAGCCTCGAATTCCCCGTTCTCAGCGTAGGCAGACCCGAGGAAGTACCCGACGCGATGGGCATCCGGTTCGGCAGCCAGGACGATCAGAAACTCCTGGATGGCCAGGTCGAAACGCTCCTGCTCGAAGTAGACCAGACCGATTTTCAGATGTACCTGGATTGCGTCCGAACCCGCCATCTGCCCGAGGGCCTTGAGATGGGTCAGGGCTTCGTCCAGCTTCTTCTGGCCGATGTAGACCTGCCCCAGCCTGTCTCTGACCAGAAGATTCCCTGGATCTTCCTCCAGGATCTTCTGGTAGATCTCGATCGCATCTTCTTCCCGCTCCTGCATTTCGTAGATTCGAGCCAGGTCGAGCAACACCACTTCGGAGCTGGTGGAGAGTTCAAGTGCCTTCTTGAGCGATTCTTCCGCCTTGGCAAACTGCTCCTGTTTCGCGTACAGGCGGCCGAGATAGTAATAGCCGATGAAGGACTCGGGCTTTCTCTCGATCATCTCCTGCAGGATTTCGACTGCCTTGTCGTAGTCCCCCGAAGTTGCATGCAGGGTACTCAGAAAGAGCCTCGTCTTCTCCCTTTCCGGATCCAGTTCGAGCACCCGTTCGTACGCCTGGATCGCTTCCTCGATCTGGCTCGAAGCAGAGTAGATACCGGCCAGCAACGAGTATCCCTCTACGTCGTTCGGGTCGAGGGAGACAACCGCCTGCGCCTCGGCCAGAGCCTCCTGCGGTTGATTTGTCTTCAGGTACTGCCTGGCCAGACAGAGGTGCAGATACGAGGAGGAGGGATCCTGGGCGATCGCCTTCCTGTAGGCCTCGATCGCCGCGTCCGTCTCGCCCTCCAGCCCGTCCATGTATCCCTGCAGGAAGTTGTAGTAAGGGTTCTCAACCTTCGGCGCATCCTTCGCCTTCTGTACCACTTCTTCCGGAGGGGCAGGGAGCGGAGGGGTTCCCATATGGGCCTTGCTTGCACAGCCGGCCAGTCCCAGGAGCAGCAGGATGCCGGCCCACAGGAGGATCGTTTTCGGTTTGCCTGTCGAGTAGATCGCCTGCATACGTCTTGTTTTTCTCCCTACAACCAATCGTTTAACCACATGTCCTCATCTCCTTTGTAACACAGCGAAAAACAGATCGTCAACGAAGGGCAGTCCGACCGCCATTTGCCGTGTGGGCTGTTTTGCCCTATAATCGCCTACGCATCAGACGAGACTGTGGTTTTGCGGCCGTTTTTCGTCCGATATCACGCCAATCGGGGAGCCGGATGAGTCGATCGGAGAAGACAGACCCCGCCCCGTCTTTGCAGTGGATGTGGGCGAATATTTTCAGGAAAGGGGATGCGGATCAGGTCGCGATCCGAGAGTCTATCGAGAAGATCCCCCTGTTCCAGGACTTGACGAAAAAGGAACTCCGCCGGGTCGAGCAAAGCCTCTACCTGCGCAAGTACCGGGCGGATTCGTTCATCTTCCAGGCCGGGGAACCGGGACTGGGCATGTACATCATCCACGCAGGCTCGGTGTGGATCCAGAGGCCGGAAGAGGCCGTTTCGGACGATTCGGAACCCTTCCTGGAACTCGGGCCCGGGGACTTCTTCGGTGAGATGGCCCTCTTTGAAGAAAACTTTCATCTCGTCTCCGCAAGGGCCCACACCCACACAGCGCTGCTCGGTTTCTTCCGCCCCGATTTGATGACCCTGAGCCACTACTACCCCCGTCTCGGATGCAAGCTGCTCCTGGCTCTGGGCCGTGTGATTTCAGACCGTTTCCGGGCTTCCCTGACAGGCGGCCCCGGGCGAGCCTAGCCCGCCGGCTCGAAGACATTCCAAATATCCAGGATGGTGTCCCCATGGACATGGAAAACCGCCCTTACTGGTTCAGAAGGCTCCTGTGGGTCCTGATCCTCCTGGGCTCCGCCTTTGCCCTCTACATCGTCCGAAATACCTTGATTCCCCTGTTCATATCGATGCTCATCGCTTACCTGCTCACGCCTCTGGCCGATTACCTGGAACACAGAGGCTTCGGCCGCATCCTGGCCATCACGACCACCTTTTTTCTCTTCTTCGGGCTCATCGTCCTGGTGGTTTTGTACCTCTTCCCGCTGATCAGGGACCAGGTGGTTGACCTGACCACGGCTCTGCCTCGCACGCTAGCACTCCTGAACACGAGAATCGACGACTTGCAGGCCCGCCTGGCCGTTTACTGGCCGGCCATCCAGGAGGTCGACGTGGGCGTCAGGATCCAGAAGGCGGCACTCGACACCTTGAACGCGCTGCCCACCTACGTGGCCAATGCGTTCTCCATCTTCCCGCTGCTCATCCTGGTTCCTCTGATCAGCTTCTTCTTCCTCAAGGACGGGCGAAGGATAAAAAGGGGCTTCTTCAACAGCGTCCCGAACCGGTATTTCGAGACGGTCATGGGCCTCACCTACGAGGTGGACCAAAAGATCGGAAACTATGTGCGAGGGCAACTCCTCCGGTCCGTGGTGATCGGCTTCCTGACTTACTTCGGATTGAAAATCTGCGGGCTGAAGTACGCGCTGCTGCTGGCCATCTTCGCAGGCGTGATGAATCTGATCCCCTACGCCGGGCCCTTCATTGCTTCCATCCCGGCCGTGATCCTCGCCATCCTGCACCAGTCGACCCCCCAGGCGCTTCTGCCCTTTGTCTCGCCCCTGCCCCTGGTGGTCCACGTCATCCTGGTCTACCTCATGGTGCAGACCCTGGATGCCATCTGGGTCGCCCCGTACATTCTGGGCTGGAGCGTAGACATCCACCCCCTGGGGATCGTGCTGGTCCTGCTCTTTGGAAACCAGCTTTTCGGATGGTGGGGGATCATCCTCGCCGTCCCGGCCGCCTCGATCATCAAGCTCACCGTGCAGGCGGTTTCCAACCGCTACAGATTCTACCCGACGTGAAACCGAAAAAGGGGACGCAGCTCTTTTTCGGTTTGTAGGATCTGAAGTCTCTCCAATCCGGTCTCACCGATGTTTATCAGGGAAAAAGAGCTGCGTCCCCTTTTTCGGTCGGCCTGAACCGGGCGGGTCACTTGCGGAACGGGCTGAAATCAGGCTTTCTCTTCTCCCCGAAGGCCGTAGTCCCCTCGACCGCCTCATCCGTGCCGTAGTACATCGACAGGCCACCCACGCCCAGGTGGGTGATGCCCGTGGTGCCGTCGGTCTCCGCCAGGAAGGCATATTTCAGCATCTTCAGCGAAGTCGGGCTCTTCTCCAACAGCTCCCGGCACCAGTTGTCTACCTCTTCATCCAACTTCTCCATGGGCACCACGCAGTTCACCAAACCCATGTCGAGGGCCTGCTGCGCCGTGTACCTCCTGCAAAGATACCAGATTTCTTTGGCGCGCTTGATCCCCACTGCCCGGATCAGGTCTCCGGTCCCGTAGCCGGGATCAAAGGATCCCACGCGCGGCCCTGCCTGCCCGAACTGGGCGTGTTCAGCCGCGATGCTCAGGTCGCACACGACCTGCCAGACCTGTCCTCCTCCGATCGCGTACCCGTTCACGCGGGCGATGACCGGCTTGGCCATCGTGCGGATCAGCTGGGTAATGTGCTGCCAGCCCACTTCCAGGGGCCACTGGAGCCCCTCCCCCCCGTAGCCGCCCTTGTCCCGGACCGACTGATCCCCTCCCGTGCAGAACGCCTTCTCGCCTGCCCCGGTGAACACCACGACCCCCACGTCCCCATCCATTGCACATCGGGTAAAGGCATCGATCAACTCATGAACGGTCTGCGGCTGAGCGGCATTGTACCGTTCCGGCCGGTTGATCGTTACCCGGGCCACGTGATCCTTCTTCTCGTAGAGAATGTCTTTGTACTCCATACCCTTCCTCCTCAAGTTCGAGAACCTGCCGGGAACAAGAGAGAACCTGCTCGATCGAGAACGCCTGCCAGGGCCTTTTGGTTGACATATAGCACGCCTCCCGTTTAAATGCATCCAGCAGGCTGGCACTTGAACCTAATGAATCAACACGCGGAGTTACCCGGATCAGCCCCATGCGAGCCTCAGTCAAAGAACACATTTCAAGACTCAAGGCCTACGTCCCCGGTCTCCAACCCGGGGAAGGAGAACAGGTTCTCAAGCTCAACACGAACGAGAACCCCTACCCTCCATCGCCCTGGGTCGAGGAGGCCATCCGGGAGGAAGGCTCGGACAGCTTGCGCCTGTACCCGAACCCCACGAGCCAACACCTTCGGGAGACGGCGGCGTGCCTCTATCGAATCGCCCCTGAACAGGTCCTTTGCGGCAACGGGTCGGATGAAATCCTCGGCATCCTGCTCAGGACCTTCACGAGTCGCGGGGATGCGATCGGCTACTACGAGCCTTCTTATTCCTACTACAAGACGCTGGGGGCCATTCACGACCTCGTCCTGCAGCCGACCCCCCTGGGCGACGACCCGCTCACCCCGCCCCTCCCGACGGAGCGGGATGTGAAGATCTTCTTCCTGACCAACCCGAACTCGCCGATGGGTTTTTCGCTGCAGCCCGAGTTCGTCGCACGTGTTGCGGACCACGTAGAGGGCATCCTCGTCGTGGACGAGGCCTACGCCGACTTCGCGCAGAAGAACTGCATCTCTCTCATCCGGGAGCTTCCGAACGTGATCGTCACCCGCACCCTGTCGAAATCTTACTCCCTGGCCGGGTTGAGGGTCGGCTTTGCCTTCGGGGCGGAGCGATGGATCGAGCAGATGGACAAGGTCCGCGATCACTACAACCTGAACCGTGTCGCCCAGGCCGCCGCCTGCGTGGCCTTGTGCGATCAGAGCCACTTCCACGAAAACAGGGACCGGATCCTGCGAACAAGGGAACGGTTCGCCCGGGCCCTGAAGGACATGGGGATCGAGTCGTTCCCTTCGGAGGCGAATTTCGTTTTTGCCAAGCTCGCCTCCGCAGAAGCCGCCTCGCAGATCTTCGACAAACTGACCGAACGGGGCATCTACGTCCGCTATTTCCCCCAGGACGGGCTCGACCGGGGCCTGCGGATCTCGATCGGCACGGACGACGAGATGGACCGGCTCCTGGAAGAACTCCGGACCCTCATCTCTTGAGTCTCCCCTGAACCAACAGGAAAAAGGACAGACACCTTGACCGTTGCAAACAAGATCCGGGAAGCGATGGAGCGTGCCTCGTGGATACGAAGGATGTTCGAGGACGGGGCGCGGATGAAACAAGAGCTCGGAGAGGACAAGGTCTTTGATTTCTCCCTGGGAAACCCCTGCCTGGACCCGCCTGCCGCCTACCTCGAGGCCCTTCGGGCAGAGCTTCGAGAACCCCGTCCGGCCAGGTATGCCTACATGCCGAACGCCGGGTACCCGGAAACCCGGGCCGCCGTGGCAGCCACCCTGCACGAAAAACGCGGAACACCTTTCGAAACGCAACATATTGTCATGACGTGCGGGGCAGCGGGCGGCCTGAACGTGGTGCTCAAGACTTTGCTCAATCCCGGCGACGAGGTGCTGGTCCTGGCTCCCTTCTTCCCGGAATACCTCTTCTATGTGGCCAATCACGGCGGAGTGACCCGCATCGTCGAAACCAAGCAGGATTTCTCCCTCTCCCTGGACGGAATCGAGCAGGCGATCTCCGCGCAGACCCGGGCCATCCTGGTAAACTCGCCGAACAACCCCACGGGAAGGATGTACGACGAGTCGAGTCTCGTGCAGTTGGGAGAATTGCTCGAACGAGCCGGGAAACGGCACGGAACGGACATCTACCTGATCTCGGACGAGCCGTACGGAGAACTGGTGTTCGACGGCGCGGAACTCCCGAACCTCTTCTCGTGTTACACGAGAACCATCCTGGTCAACTCCTACTCGAAGAGCCTGTCGATTGCGGGCGACCGCCTCGGGTACATCGCCGTCCACCCTGAGGGGGAAGACCCGGGAACCCTCGTGGACGGGATGGTCTTCTGCAACCGGACCCTCGGCTTCGTAAACGCACCGGCAACGCCCCAGCAGGTCATCCGACGCACCTCGGGCATTCACGTAGAGACGGGTGAATACGAAAAACGAAGGGACCTGCTCTGTCAGGGGCTCCAGGAGGCGGGATACCGATTCACAAACCCGGAAGGGGCCTTCTATCTCTTCCCCCAGTCTCCGGTCCCGGAAGAGATCCCTTTTGTCCAGGCACTCCTCGAAGAAGGGGTCCTGGTGGTTCCGGGCACAGGGTTTGGAAGATCGGGGTACTTTCGGATCGCCTATTGCGTGGAGGAAAAGATCATCGAGAACGCCCTGCCC
>JAQYVQ010000348.1 GCA_030145435.1 Syntrophobacteria bacterium
ACCACCTGCTGCGGGTTCCTCGTGCTCATGTTCTCGAATACGGCCATGCTGAGGAACTTCGCGATCGTGAACGCCCTGGCCATTTCCCTGGTGACCCTCTCCCTGCTGACCTTCATGCCTGCTCTGGTCACCCTCTTCCACGTGGATAACAGCAGGGATCAGGGGTCAGGGATCAGCGCGCCGCGAACTGACGACTTGAGACCCCACACAAATGCCTCTTGACACGGGAGGCGCCTGCCCGCTAGGATTGTACTGACCGGTCAGTTTATTCCAGTGATCCCTTTCGTACATTTCTCCGGGAGGGCCTTGTGGCACGACCGAAGGTTGCCCGCACGAAACGGGGGGAGCGGACCCGGAACCACATTCTGGAGGTCACCCGGAAGCTCTTCGCCCAACCCGGCTTCCGGGGCGTAACTCTCGATCAGATCGCCGAGGAGACCGGCACCGCCAAGAGCAGCATCCTCTGGCACTTCGGCACGAAGGAGCATTTGCTCCTCGAGGTGCTGGACGGCATCATGCGCGACCTCGAAACCAGTTACCGCCACAGCTACCCGGACAACATTCCCCTGACGAAGAAAATGCGACTCCTCATCGAGGACTACGTCCGCCTCATGGAACAGTACCCGGAGCTGGGGACCGTCTTCTTCGGGATGCTCTTCGATGCAGAACTCATCAACACCATCCGGGACCGCGCAAAGGAAATGTACAGGGAATACCGTGAGATGATCATCCACCACCTCGCCGATTCGGGCGTGCCGGCCACGGAGCACCTTGCAGCCGCGGTGGCCGGCCTGTTCGACGGCGTGTTCATACAGTGGTACCTGGATCCACGAGGGGTTGACATGCAAAAGGTGTTCGAGACCGTCGTGAGCGGGCTGGAGTCCCTCTACTCTCAGGGCTCTGCACAGAAGACGGACGTTTCGAAGAGGCGGGGCAAGGTGAAGAAGGCAACGGTGCGCCATGAACGTTGACACAGCGATGAAGTCCTTCAGCCGGCATATCATCCGATATCGATGGGTCTGGTTGGCCCTCATCGTCCTGATCACCGCTGCCCTCGCGAACGCGACGAAATACCTGGTCGTAAACAACGACTACGACAACTGGCTGCCCGCGAACGACAAGGTCTCCGAACTCTATCGCCTCGTGGACAAGCAGTTTTCGTCCACGGCCGTCCTGTTCACGGTCCTGGATTTCTCGGAGAAGGGGGTTTTTCACCCCGATTCTCTCGCCCTGGTCCAGCGCATGACCGATGCCCTGGAAGGCGTCGATGAGCTCTTCAACGTCTCCAGCCTCACGAATATCGTTGACATCCGGAAAACCGATTTTGGGGTCGAGGTGGGCGATTTGATCCCGGAGATCCCTGGATCCAGAGAGGAATTGGATGCCCTGAAGCAGTATGTGCTCTCGAAAGAGATGTACGTAAACTCGCTCATCTCCTCGGATGCGGCCTACACCGTGTTGATCGCCAACATCGACGGCAGCTCGGAAGAAATCGTCACGGCAAAGAAGGTCCTCGAGACGATCGACGAGGTGGCCGACGGCCATCCCTACTACTTCGGAGGCGATCCGGCTCTCCTCCTGTACGCGGATCATTACATGAAGAAGGACCTGACCCTTCTCGTCCCCTTCATCCTGGTCGTCATGGGCGTGATCCTCGCCTTCAGCTTTCGCAGGGTTTTGGGGGTGGTCCTACCGTTGATTTTGGTCTTCCTGTGCGTTGTCTGGACCTTCGGGCTCCAGGCGCTGTTCGGGATCTACTCGAACATGCTCACGACGGCGGTCGTGGTGCTCCTGATCGCCATGGGCGCCGACTATTCGGTCCACATCTACAACCATTACTTGCGGCGGGGAGACATCCAGGTCTCTACTGCCGAGATCACCCTTCCGGTGATCATGAGCGCTGTGACGACGATCGCGGGTCTTCTGACCTTCGGCCTGACGAGGATCGACCTGTTGCGGTTCTTTGGCATCGAGCTGGCCTTCGGCCTCGGATCCGCCTGCCTGCTTTCGGTCGTGTTGCTCCCGATCTGCCTCTATCTGTTCAAGGCCAAGGCACACCCCGTCGTGGGAAGAGAGGAAAGACAGGAAGACGCGATCAATCGATGGCTGGCCAAGGTGGGCGTCTGGGTCCACCGCCATGCCAGGCTGACCCTTGCGACCACTCTGATCGGGATGATTGTCATCGGATCGGGGCTGTTCCGGATCACCACGAACGCGGATTTCGTCGAATTCATGCCCGAGGACTCCCCACCCCGTGTGGGCGGGGACATTCTCCGGGACCATTTCAGCGGCTTCTACCCGATGTCGATCTATTTCCAGGGTGACATGGAAGATCCGGCCCTGATGCAGATGGAGAACTACGTCGAGAACTATTTGCGTTCTTACGAGTTGACCGATGCCTTTACATCGATCAACGGGTTGATAGCAGAAGAGAACTGGCTGATGAACGGCATCTTTGCCGTCCCGGAAACCAGGGAGGGGATCGCGAACCTGTGGCTGCTGTTGGAGGGGGAAGAACTGCTCAGGACCTTCGTCGCACCGGATCGTCAACAGAGCCTGGTCACCGCCATGATCCGAGAGCCCCAGACCCACGCCATGCGTTACATTTCAAAATCGGTAGGGGGATACCTCGAGGGAAAGATCTCGGATCAAGTGGTCCGCATCGATCCGGCCCGGTTGTCTCCTGACGGACTGAGGGCACTCCGCACACTTCAACGCTCCGAAGCGGCACTCCAGCTCGCCTGGCTGGCGGAGAGCTACGACAAACCGCGGAAGTACGATTCGAATCTCTTCCTCGAAGGCCTCGAAAAAGGATTCCCGGAGATCGATGGAAGCCTCGACCTGGGGCCCGTGTGGGAGGCGAGCCGGACGTATCTGGACGAAGAGGCCCTGGAGATCCTGCCCCCGGATCTCATCGCTCGACTGATGGCCGTCATCCGGGAGAATTGGATGAAGGAAGAGACGCTCGAGGTTCACGATCGGCTGGCGGGGATTATCACGGAGAGCGGTGTCATGAAC
>JAQYVQ010000359.1 GCA_030145435.1 Syntrophobacteria bacterium
CCCATGTCCGAGTAGTTGCTGCCGGAGTATGCGGTCAGGAATTCCCCGCGATTGATGACTGTGTCGACCACAGACGGAACGTGGTGCTGGTAGCAGCCTGCGCCGAGAAAACTCAGGTGTTCTTCACACGACTTGTTCTTCCCCAGGATTCCGCTCACGTGCCTCTTGAGCTCGAGCTCGGAGAGGAAGGGCTTCGGGAGTCTGAGGGACCGTTTGAAGCGAAGCTTCTTCGGTATCCCCACGTACAGTTCTTCCACGTCCTTCACCCCTGTCTTCTCCAACATCCCCGCCCGTGTCGCAGGCACGGAATTCGGGATGTAGGGGTACACAGTTGTCTTCTGTTTACTCATCGGGTCGACCCTCCAAGATAGAGTTGGGATCTCTGCATCGGGATGCGGTCATTCATGCTGGACATATCTATATAGGACTTAGAGGACTTCCTTCTCAACGGTGAGTCTGTCAAACAGCTTGCCGGTAGGTTCCGGCTGAGCTCTTCTTGTTCGGTCTGCCAGTTTAACCCACGCCAATAAGTATGTAAAGCAATAAATGAAAAATTTATTGAGGATTATAGCATATTTTATTTTAGTTATTGACGATATCATCAATGTGGGGTATACAGTTAGGGATGCAAGAAAGTCCATGCGGGCCTTGCGGAAAGGAGCCGAGTCGATGCGTTACCTCCCTCACACACACGAGGAGATCGCCTCCATGCTGGAGGCGGTGGGCTTGAACAGTCTGGATGATCTCTACCCCACGCTCCCGGAGGATTGCCGCCGCGAGAGAGACCCTGACCTTCCGGAGCCCCTTACGGAGTGGGAATTGACCGATCTTGCGAATTCCCTCTCCGCAACCGTGGCCGTTCCTCCGGCGACCAAGGTGTTCCTGGGGGCTGGAAGCTACGAGCACTACGTTCCAGCGGCAGTGCCGTACCTGCTCAGCCGATCCGAGTTTGTAACATCCTACACCCCCTACCAGCCGGAGATGAGCCAGGGGACCCTCCAGGCGATCTACGAGTACCAGACCCTCGTCGCCCGGCTTCTCGGAATGGAGGTGGCCAACGCATCGCTCTATGACGGGGCATCCGCCCTGGCCGAGGCCCTGCTGATGGCGGTGCGCATAAAGAAACGGAACAAGGTCGCCCTCTCCAGCGTGATTCATCCCCTGTATCGCCGTGTCGTACAGACCTATCTGGAACCCACCGGCCTCGAGATCGTTGAGCTCCCCTACCTGGAGAACGGCAGGACCGACCTTTCGATACTCGATGGGATCGAGGGCCTGGCGGCCGTGGCCGTACAGTCGCCGAATTTCTTCGGATGTATCGAGGACCTGCAGGCCATCGGGAAGACGGCGCTCGAGCATGAGGCGCTCTTCGTGACCTCGTTCACAGAGGCCCTCGCTTACGGGCTTCTCAAGGCTCCGGGAAACCAGGGGGCCGACATCGTCTGCGGCGAAGGGCAGAGCCTGGGCATCTCCCGATCCTTCGGCGGGCCGGGACTCGGCATGTTCGCAACCAGGAAGGCGTACATGCGCAGCATTCCCGGTCGGTTGGCAGGGCAGGGAGTCGACGTGGAGGGAAACAGGGGCTTTGTCCTGACCCTGGCGACCCGGGAGCAGCACATCCGCCGGGAGAAGGCCACATCCAACATCTGCACCAATCAGAGTCTCTGCGCCCTCGCCGCTGCCATGTACATGGCCGCCCTCGGCGGTACGGGCATGGGTGAGCTCGCCCGCCTCAACCGGGACAAGTCCGAGTACCTCAAGGGGGAATTGGCTAAGGCCGGTTTCCGAATTCCCTTCGAGAGCCCCACGTTCAACGAGTTCGTCCTTGAATGCCCGCCCGGCTTTGCAGAGACTCACGAACGCCTGCTCCGGAAGAAGATCGTGGCCGGTCTCCCCCTTGAACCGTATTACCCTGAATTGGCCGACCACTACCTGATATGCGTGACCGAAACGAAGACAAGAGATGACCTCGACGATCTCGTCAGGGAGATGAAGGCATGAAAGAGACACTGGGAACTACGGGCCTGACCCTGCGGGAACCGTTGCTCTGGGAGAGAGGGAAAGAGGGACGATGCGGGTTTTCCCTTCCCCGGCGTGACGTCGATCCCGCCCCTCTGGACGCGGACCTTTTGGCGGATAGCCTGGACCTTCCCGATCTGAGCGAGGTCGACGTGGTGCGCCATTACACACGGCTTTCTCAGTGGAATTTCGGGGTGGATGCCGGCATGTACCCGCTGGGCTCGTGTACGATGAAGTACAACCCCAAGCTCAACGACAGGCTGGCCGGCCTTCCCGGGTTCGCCGAGGCGCACCCCCTGTTGCCTGCCCCCCTGAGTCAGGGTGCCCTCCGGCTCATGCACGAGCTCGAGCATTTTCTGGTGGAGATCACCGGAATGGACGCGGCCACCCTGCAGCCCGCGGCAGGGGCCCAGGGCGAGCTCACCGGAATGCTTCTGATGTACGCCTACCACCGGAGCAAAGGCGCCCCCCGTTCGAAGATCATC
Source organism: Syntrophobacteria bacterium (assembly GCA_030145435.1). GTDB lineage: Bacteria > Desulfobacterota > DSWW01 > DSWW01 > DSWW01 > S015-6. The sequence continues at coordinate 2,505 of JAQYVQ010000359.1, forward strand.
GTGCCCGACACGGCACACGGCACCAACCCTGCCAGCGCCGCCCTCTGCGGGTACCGGCCGGTGCCCGTGAAGTCCAATGCGCAGGGCATCCTTCCGGCCGAGGCCGTTGCCGAGGCGATGGACGACGAGACGGCCGGGATCATGGTCACCAACCCGAACACCCTGGGCCTCTTCGAGGAGAACATCCAGGAGATTGCCCGGATCGTCCACCGCAAGGGCGGGCTCGTCTACGGCGACGGCGCGAACATGAACGCGGTCATGGGGATCGTGGACATGGGCAGGATGGGAGTCGACGTGCTCCACCTGAACCTGCACAAGACCTTTTCTACGCCCCACGGAGGCGGCGGCCCGGGTGCGGGCCCGGTCTGTGTGAAGGAACACCTCGTTCCCTTCCTGCCGGTTCCCCGCGTGCTCGAGTCAGGCGGCGAATACGTTCTCTCCGAAGACTTCCCCGACTCCATCGGCAAAGTACACGCCTTCTACGGGAATTTCGGGGTCCTCGTCAGGGCCTACAGCTACATACGGAGCATGGGGGCCGAAGACCTGAAGAAAGCGAGCCAGCTGGCGGTACTCAACGCCAACTACACCAAGGAGAATTTGAAGGGGGTGTTTCATCTTCCCTACGACCGTCCCTGCATGCATGAATGCGTTTTTTCTGATAAATTCCAGAAAGAGCGTAAGGTCTCCACCCTGGACATAGTCAAGCGGCTGATGGACTACGGTTTTCACCCGCCGACGGTCTATTTCCCCCTGGTGGTGAACGGCGCGATCATGATCGAGCCGACCGAGACCGAGTCCAAGGACAGCATCGATCTCTTGATCGAGGCCTTCAAGGCGATCGCCGAAGAGGCGGAGAGGGACCCTGAGCTTCTCTGGAACGCACCCTCATGCTGCAAGGTGAAAAGGATGGACGAAACCGGCGCGGCGCGCAGTCCGTGTCTTTGTGGCTGACCCGGCGGAGGATGGAGGCAATATGAAACCGGGACAAGGGCAAGGAAAAGGTCGGCCCGTGCGGAAACCTCCCTGGTTGAAGCGCAGGATCCCCGCCGGGACCTCGTCCCGGAAGGTCCCGGACCTGTTAAGGAAGGGCGGACTCCATACGGTGTGCGAGGAGGCCCTCTGCCCG
>JAQYVQ010000068.1 GCA_030145435.1 Syntrophobacteria bacterium
TCACATCCAAGGTGATTGAGCACCTGATGAGCGGCGTGGGCTATCATATGGGTCCCACCCCGGTTAAAACCGATCGTGGATAATGACGTGGCCATTCCCAACACCATTACGCCGTTACCCGGCTCATTAATATCACATGCACCGGTAACCGCAAACCGAAGAAGGCAGGACTGCAGTTCTTGGCTCTCAAACCATTCCCGTGCCGCACGATATGGGCTTGCAGAAAGTATCATGCCATCTGGTTCCATATCAGCTTCAATGAGTTTCGGAAACACCTCCATCTGACGTTGTATAACCTCCGGGGCCATACGCATTTCAGCGGGAAGGAAAAGCATGTCCATCTGAACGTTCTGGTATTCGTCACTCTGTTCAAGATTGCAGATTTTCCGCCACTTTTTTGCATCCTTTTCCGAGAAGCGGCCGATCTCCCTTTCGGTCCGTTCCTGAGATGGATCATGTTTGTCACTGTAGATCGCCAGGCAGGTCTCATTGTCTCTGAAAACAAACCCGTCACTGCATAGATACTGATCCCATTGCGCACCATATTCCCAGAACTCAGGAAAATCGCGCCAGACAGGCAGGTAGTACCATGGCAGAATAATATTTGCATGTGTATTACCCCGAAAACCTGGGGCAGATATCTCTTCGGTCGCGAGACATCCTCCAATTTCATGTCTTCTTTCAAAAATGCCAACAGTCATTCCGCCATACTTGATCAGGTACATTGCAAGCAGCAGTGCTTTATTTCCGCCTCCGATGATTACAGCATCATACGTTCTATCCGCCATTCTATGTTCTCCATTCTCCTTACTACTGAAGTTTTGATCTGTTTCGTGTGGTTTACGATTTGTTCCAGTAAAGAGATAATAAAGGGTAAATATGAATCTATACTAGGCCTGAATTACTCCTACCATGGTTTCTCTATGGGGGCATGGGATGTCTGCCACCTCCTCCTTCAGAGGTTGAATGCTCGTTAGAGTTCAGTGACTGTGGCCTCTGAGCATCCTTGTTCAGTTTCCCGCCGACAAGGCCCTATACCAGATGTCGTATATCAGCGGGTTTGATGGGGGCCGAGGTGACTCCCCTCATTCAGGCAACGGCCCAGGATCTTCTTTCACGTTTCCGGCCTGGTCAGCGTACCCGATGACCGCAAGGTCACTTGGGTCAGAAACCGGTCTATACTCTAGAAAGCTGGGGTGGGATCTGTCAATGTTTTTCTCAAATATCCCGGACGAGGCTCCCACCCCATCTCTTCTGAGACCATGATTCGCCCCTCGGACGGTCAAATCCTCGGTTAGTCGTATAACCTCTCAATCCATCTCACCGCCCTATGGTGCTCACGAAAAGTGTACCGGGTCTGCTCAGATAAACCGTACCACCTGCTCTTGAATGACCGGAAAAGAAAGCTCTCTGCTCACCAGAATTGTCCCACCTTGCGGGTCGAAGAGGTGAAATCCCAGGGCAGCCGATATGGTCATTCCGGGCGGCTCCCCGGAGGGGGCATGTGGTCCGGCCGCCGCCTACCTGACAAGAAGATCCCGTGGTTATCCTCGGTGCAGCCCGGCAACTTCGATGCGTAAGAACCACAATGATACTTCCGGTGCTCCCCCTGTCGAGGCGGCGCCACCAGGCCGAGAGTGGTTGGCAGATCGAAACGGGGCTCGGCCTTCGAAATGGTCGTTTGGTCTTCTCGAGATCTTCTTGCACCGGTTTGCCGGAGCGGAGAAAAGAGCTCGCCTCAATCTTTCACTTTGATAATGAAATGTGCAGAGAGCCTTTGGGCCACAAGGACGAAAATCTCGAAATGATATATTTACTTTTTGATACGGAAGCTGTGGCGTTCCTGGCAGATGATTTCGGAGATTTGTTGCATTTGGATATGGCCATCTTGCGAACGCGGGTGATCCTTCAATATGATGAGAATTTCAAAACTCGCAACCAGTTGAATGCCTAGAATTCCTCAAATACCCCGCCTCTACTCGCAGCAGAAGAAAGGGAAGACCATTGACAAGTATAACGGGCATGTAGTATGTTTCGTTATATGTCGAATTAACGGAACATTATATGCGTGAATTCATTTCAATAACTAAGGCTCTTTCCGACGAGAGTAGGGTCCGTGCGCTGTTGGCTCTAAGGGACCGTGAGTTGTGCGTGTGCCAGATTGTCGAACTTCTGGGGCTATCGCCGTCCACGGTTTCCAAGCATATGTCCATCCTCAAGCACGCACGCCTGGTTGAAGCGCGAAAGGAGCGCCGGTGGATGTATTACCGTTTGGCCGAGGATGACGCCCCCGCTGCAGTGCATGCAGCGATTGCCTGGGTACTTGATGTCCTCTCGACGACTCGCAGAATCAAGCAGGATGTCAAGACGTTGAAGGAAGTCTTAAAAATAGATCCTGAGGAGCTATGCAGAGTGCAAAGCAGAAGGTGACGGTCCTGCATGCACCCCTGTGCCGGCAACTCGTACAGGAGTTAGATGACGGAGGGATCAACGCGCCACCTGAAGAGAGAGTTGCTCGAGCCGCGAGGCAATAGACGTCGGTTCAAACATTCGTTCTGCCCCAGTTAACGTGTAAGACGCACAAGGAGAACAAGTGATGAACACAGGCAACGATGAAGAAACCCGATCGGCGGTATCAAATCAATCGGACAGCCCCACGGAATGTGGACCGCAATGCAATTGTAGCGGCTCCTCAGTCGGCATGAAGGCCAAGGTCACCATCTGCGTGCTTGTCGCCATCGCAGCCGGAGTCGTTCTGGTGAGAGGCCTTATGAGCAAGGATTCAACGGAAGCCGACAGGAACCAGAAGGCGTTTGCCGTGGAGCTGCCTGTAGCCAAAACGGAGACATCCTCTGCCACGAATGAAGAGCTAGAAGGGAAGAAAAGAAAGCAGGGAAAATCATCGCTCTGGGGTTCTCCACTGGATTCACTTGCGTCTCTCAATGAGAGGGCCGCTGAGAAGGACGCTGTTTTCGTTTTTCTCCCTGGCAAAGACCCGGAGCGGTCACAGGTCATAAGGGAGCAAATCGAAGCGGCGGCGATCAAGGCTCAGTCGCGAGGGACGGCGATGGCTGCCTATAGACTAGGTAAAGATTCGAGAGACTATACGCAGATTACCGGCCGAACTCCTGCTCCATGCGTTTTGGTGAAGGTAAAAGGCCGGGGCCAAAATGTGGTAGCCGACAGTATCACAGAGGCAAAATTGCTTGAAGCACTCGTCGCTGCATCCAGACCGTCTGAGTGCTGTCCCGGCCGTAAATCTTCCGGGTGTAAGAAATAGAAGGAGAACGTGGAATGGAGTGGATTCTGTCGGTTTCTGAATGGGTCAATACCGCGTTTGATAACGTTGGCTTGAGCCCCATGGCGCTTCCTCTCGCATTCCTTCTTGGCCTGGTGAGCGCGATGGCCAGCGCCTGCTGTGCTTTGCCTGTGATGGGAGCGATAGTCGGATACTCCGGCGCACGCAAAACAAGCGAACATCGGGAAAATCTGCTTGGAGCGAGCTTCTTTATGCTCGGGACAGTCATCGCTCTACTCATTCTGGGAAGTGTTGCCGGACTTATCGGGCAGCTTGCTCAAAACACCCTTGGGAGATACTGGAAAGTCTTCGCGGGCATTGTCGTCATCATTGTGGGCCTCGGCACACTCAATCTCCTTCCGTTCAAAATCCCACAGAAGACGGCTGAAGCAAGGGGCAGACAAAAAGGACTTGTTGGTGCGGCACTTTTCGGTCTCATTTTGGGAGGGGCCGTCAGCGTGTTCTCCCTGGGTTGTAATCCGGGAATATTCATCATTCTCGGAGTGGCCGTCCTGCAGGGGTATACGCTGTGGATGTTCGGCGTGCTTACCGCTTATGCCATAGGCTTCAGCCTGCCTTTAGCCGCACTGATGCTTGGTGTTTCGTTTGGAAAGTCAGCTATCCGTGCAAAGAGGGCGGAAGTTGCCATCCGTATCACTGCGGGAACGATGCTCATCGGCGTTGGATTCTATTTTCTGAACACATTCTGACCATGGAGGAACCCCGGGCCGTGACTGAAGCGGGCGGATGCCGTGGTCCAGGAGACGATGGCTACAGTCCTGCCCCATAGGGAAAACAACGAATAAGAAGGGAGACATCACCATGTCTACACTAAACGTGTATGATCCGGCAATGTGCTGCTCAAGCGGTGTCTGCGGTCCGAAAGTTAGTTCTCCACTTGTCGAATTCGCCGCTGCTTTGAAGAAAGTCGAAAAACGGGGCATCAACGTACAACGTTACAACCTGGCTCAAGAGCCACAGGCTTTTGTTGAGAACAAGCAGGTCAGCAAGCTGCTTGCAGAACTCGGAAAGGATGGTCTCCCCTTCATCTTTATCAATGAGGAGCTCGCAGTTTCAGGCCGCTATCCGACAGCGGCGGAGCTGTTTGGCATGTTTGGAATTCACGAAAAGTCGGAAAACGTCTGTGGTTGTGGTCAGGAGGGGTGCGGCTAATGCAACCGCTGATCACGAAGGCGACGCGATTTCTCTTCTTTGCCGGGAAAGGTGGCGTGGGAAAAACGTCCATGTCCTGTATGGTCTCTGTGGCTTTGGCTGAAAAGGGAAAACGTGTGTTGTTGATCAGCACCGATCCTGCTTCCAATCTGGATGAAGTACTGGAAACCGACCTGTCCAACAAGCCCGAAGAGATTAAAGACCAGCCTGGGCTATGGGCCATGAATATTGACCCGGCCAAAGCCGCGGCGGAGTATCGCGAAAGCATTGTCGCCCCTTATCGCGGTGTGTTGCCGGATGAAGCGGTGCAATCCATTGAAGAACAGCTTTCAGGAGCCTGTAGCGTTGAGATTGCCAGTTTCAATGAGTTTGCTCGACTCATTGGAGATGAACGCGCAATTATGGACTATGACCATGTTGTTCTCGACACAGCACCGACCGGACACACCTTGCGCCTCCTGAGCCTCCCCTCCGCCTGGAATGATTTTATTATCGAAAACAAGACCGGAAGTTCCTGCCTGGGGCCCCTGTCGGGACTCAAGGAACAGCGGCTAATTTACGAAGAAGCGGTCAATTCCTTGTCGGACGGTGACAAGACAATGCTCTTGCTCGTTGCCCGAGCGGAGGAAATGGCGTTCAAAGAGGCTGCCCGTGCAAGTGTCGAGTTGGGTCGCCTGGGAATGAATAATCAGTACCTAGTCATCAATGGCGTGTTCAAGACAACGTCAGAGGACAGGATAGCCCGAGCCTTTGCCCGAAAGTCACAGCAGGCGCTCACCGCCATGCCCGTGGCACTTTCTGAACTGCCGTGTGCTTCGGTCAGTTTCAACCCGCACGGATTGATCGGACTGAAAGCCTTACGGGAGACTGCTTGCGACATGTCTGTCCCCCATGCATCGGACATTGTTGAACAGGTCAAATCCCGCAAAGATCGCGCATTCAAGAACATTTGTCAGTGGAATGAACTGCTGGACCAACTTGCCGAAAGAGGGGCCGGCCTGATCATGAGCATGGGCAAAGGCGGGGTCGGCAAGACGTCCATAGCAGCTGCCATTGCCATTGAACTGGCTGAACGCGGATACGCGGTTCAATTGTCGACCACCGATCCCGCCGCACACGTAGAAGAGACTGTTGGGGATTGCCTCCCGCACCTGCATGTTAGCCGAATCGATCCCAAGTTCGAAACAGAGCGGTATGTGAACCGTGTGCTCGAAGAAAACAGGGGAAGCCTTTCGGCCGGGGACATGGCCCTACTGGAAGAGGAACTCCGTTCTCCCTGTATCGAAGAAATCGCCGTCTTTCAGGCTTTCGCGGAAGCCGTGGCACAAGGGCATGACCGGTTCATGGTACTCGATACCGCACCGACCGGCCATACCCTTCTGCTGCTGGATGCCACAGAGGCATACCACCGCGAAGTAGCCCAAAGCTCGGGGGATGTGTCCGAGGCGATAAAAGAGCTGCTGCCAAGGTTGCGCAACCCTGATTTTACCAAAGTGTTACTCATTACGGTGCCGGAGGCTACGCCGGTGCATGAAGCGCAACGGCTACAGGAAGATTTACGCCGAGCCCAAATCGAGCCGTTTGCATGGATCATCAATCAGAGTTTCGCGCTGTCGGGAACGACCGATCCGCTGCTCTTGACCCGCGGGTTGAATGAACTGAAATATATCGAAGAGGTAACGGCACAACCGGCTGTCAAGGCAGCAGCATCCCCCTGGTTGCCACACACAGTCAAGGGGAGAGAAAACCTCAAGCAACTGATAAGCCAGGGGGTGCCGGAATGAAGGCCTCCTCACCAGAATCTGTGGGGAACTATCGGCTCCGGGAGGTCGCCAAGTGTGTGATATAGGACGACTTCGACCCCGTTCAACGTCCGAAAACCGTAGGCTTTTCTGGT
>JAQYVQ010000466.1 GCA_030145435.1 Syntrophobacteria bacterium
GTCCGCTTTCCCCCCCGAAGCCTTGTGCCCGAGCAATCGCGCCGGAAACACCCTGCTTTCGTTCACGACCAGAAGATCCCCTTCCCGGAGATGATCCCGAAGGTTCCTGAAGGTCGAATGGTGTAATGCCCCGCTTCCTCGACCGAGAACCATCAGCCGTGATTCATCTCTTCTTGGGAGGGGATGCTGGGCGATCAGACGGGTGGGCAGAACGTAGTGATAGGTGTCCCTAAGGAAGGGGCGCTGCGGCTCTTCCTCCTCTACGTTTTCGTCTGGGCAGCATTCCCATTGCATTACGCCGGATCGATGGGGTCGGGGCACCCCTGCGAAAGTCGTTGAATCCTATCACGAAAAAGTTCGTAAACCTTACCGAATCGATCGATGAATGTCAATTTCCGTCACCCGTGGCGGCCGACGTCCGTCTGTCACGGTGAAGCATCTCCAGGAAGGCCTCGACACGTGTTTCCGTTCTGGCATCCAGCGGTTCGGGCCGGTCTCCTTCCAGGGTCAAGACAGGCTTCGACAGGTGGTGCCGCAGGATCTTGTCCTCGATCTGGCGGAAGCAGAAGGTCTGCGCATAATGGATGAACCCGTCCAACCCCCTGCGAACCGATTCTCTCTGAATGTCTTCCAGTCGGAAGAAGACCTCGTACGGGTAGGTGAACCGGAGGTACTGCTCCTCCACACTGGGAGCCAGATAGGGCATGCTGAATTGCCGCTGAATCTCGTTGAAGACGATCCGCACGCCCGGTCTCTCGACCTTCTCGTAGAAATCCTGCCATATGGGAGGAACGCCCAGATACCCCAGGCGGATTTCCTCCCCGCCCGGATGCGGGGCCCTCTGCCTCACTTCCTCGAGGAAGGCGTCCACTTCACGCTCGAAGGCCCACGGATCCCCCTTCATGTCGCTCGACGCGACCAGGAACCGATGATTCTCCCCTCCCGACACGAGGCCGTCGCGCCAGGTAAGCACGTCCAGCCGGTTCAGCTTCCTCCGAATGCGATCGAGTTTTCCCTTGGCCTCTTCGACCTCTTCCACCCGAACGCCGAAGTGCTCCCGGAGCTTCCCGATCTCCAGGCCGATGGCCTGGGGAGATCGATCATACGGATAGGCAAAGGGATAGACCGGAGTCCCCTCCATCTGGAGGACTTCCATAAGGGCCTGGGTCTGGCTGCAGTCCCCCCGGACCACGGCGATCACCTCATCGATATCGAGCGTTGGGAGCACACCGTAAATGCCCCGCATCCAGGCGCAACAGGTGGAGGGGAAGCCCCCCCTCTCAGCCTCACGAACAAAGGTGTGCGCCTCCGGCGCGGAGATGAACGCATTGTTCAAATCCACAGGCCGCTTGCCCGCAGCCAGCAGGACTTCGACGGGTATCGACGTCGTAAAGCCGACCGCGCCCACCGTCACGAACCTCCTGACAAGCGTCTAATGGAGTGAACCTTTCTCTCCCGGCCCTATTCCGATGTCTCTCCCAACCTCTTCAGAAAGGGCGTGATCATGTCGAGGGGAATTGGAAAGATGGTGTTCGTCG
>JAQYVQ010000484.1 GCA_030145435.1 Syntrophobacteria bacterium
GTACAAGGCGGCCAAGGGCGCCCACGCCCTGGCGGTGTTGACGGAGTGGAAGACCTTTCAGGACCTCGATTTCGAGAAGATTTTCAAACGCATGGAGAAGCCGGCCTTTGTCTTCGACGGCCGCAACCTTCTGGATCCCGACGCGCTTGCCCGGATCGGCTTCCACGTTGTGCCGGTCGGCAAGAAGGAAAGGGGTGAGTTCGTTTCCCGAGATCTCTCACAGAAGCTAGCCCGCATATTCTCTCAGGATGTCTTGAATCCGGGAGGACACCTCTTCGGGTGTGCTCGTGGACACGTCGATCGACGCGTGGGCCGCCGATCGATAGAGGGGTAGACGTTCTTCCAAGACCTCTTCCACCTCCTCCAGGAAGGTCTTCCCGTCCTTCAGCGCGGGGCGCTCCGTATCGTCCTTGATGCGTTCGATCAGCACGGAAGGTGGGGCGGTAAGCCACACGAGGGTACCGTTGCGGCGAAGGTTCTGCACGTTCTCGTCCCGAAGGATCACGCCGCCGCCGGCATCGATCACCCAGCCATCCTTGTTCCCGTAATCCGCTGCGACCGCGCTCTCGAGGTCTCGGAAGTACTCCCACCCGTGGGCGGCCACGATTTCGGGGATGCGCTTTCCGGCCCTCTTGACGATCTCCTCGTCCAGGCAGATCTGCGGCATCCGGAGGTCGGAGGCGAGGAGGGTGGCCACCGTGGACTTCCCGGTCCCCCGGTATCCGATGAGCACGATGTTCACGAGAGGGCCTCCATCACAACCCGGCGCATACAGTCAACAGGTGCGGGTTCGCCCGTCCAGAGTTCAAACTGGAACACGGCTTGGTGGATGAACATCTCCACGCCGGGTACGATCCGGCAGCCCACGGACTCTGCCTCCCGCAACAGGCGGGTTTTCAGCGGGTTGTAGACGATGTCGAAGACGAATTGCCCCGGGCGGAGAATCTGTCGGTCCAGGACGCACTGCTCATCGCGAGGACTCATTCCCACGGGCGTGCAGTGGATGAGGCCGGCCGAGTCCGGCACGTGCCGGCCCAGGGTCTCGAGGCTCATGGGTTCCCACCGGACCGGGAAGGGCAGCGCCTTCGCGAGATCGTCCGCAAGGCGCCCGCACTCCTCGGCTTCGATTCCCAGAAGCACCATCTCTTTGAGGGCGACCTCTTTCCCGAGGGTAAAGGCGATCGCCCGGGCAGCGCCTCCTGAGCCGAGGATCGTGACCTTCTCGTCTGTGAGCGGGACGTCCGCCTCCCTGAGGGCGCGTACAGCGCCCAGGCCGTCGCTGTTGTAGCCGATCAGCCGCCCCGCTTTGTGAAGGACCGTGTTCACGGAGCCGATCTTTCCGGCTGTCTCCTCGACTTCGTCGAGATAATCCAGAACGGCCACCTTGTGCGGAATGGTCACGCTCAAGCCGAGCAGGTTCAGGCCTTTCACGCCGGCCATGGCAGCGGCCAGATCCTCCACGCGAAAGGCCACGTAGCACATGTTGAGCTTCTTTTGCGCGAACGCCGCGTTGTGAAGGGCGGGGGAAAGGGAATGCTCCACCGGGTTTCCTATCACGGCGCAGATGCGTGATTTGCCATCGATCTTCACGACATATCCTCCCGGGCACGAGGGGAACCTTGCTGGATGAGACCTTGGGGAGTTTACCGTATATCCAACGAGTGCGAAAGCCCCGGATCAGGGGCCAGGCCCCGTGCCCGTGTGCGTGCCCGAAAGAGGCTAACAGCTGATAGCCAAAAATCGGGCACGGGCACGAGTTCCGACAGCCACTGGCCACGAAACGGGGATAGCACGCTGATTTGCGTGAGCAGGCCGAGAGGAATAAAATAGAGACTTTCGGCTGGTGCTGGACAAACCGATGGAAAGGATGAAAGAGAGGGAAGCGCTTCGATGGAAAAGACAGGGTGGATAGGGCAGAAGCGGATGGAGAAAGGGAAAACAGTGGTTCCCCTCGGGCTCATGCTTTTTGGAATGCTTCTTGTTGCTGTTTTCGTAGCGGCCATGCCCGGGTGCAAGGGCTCCGCTCCACAGGAACAGTCCCCGACAGAGCCGGAGATGTCGACCAAGGAACACTGGCAGTCCCTGTTCAAGGATGATCCTGAGAGCCAGAAGGAGTTCAAGCGTATTCAGGGCGAGTTTCAGACGGGGAAGCATTCGTTGGCCTTTCAGAATCTCCAGGAGCTCCTTAAACAATCTCCCCAGGCGCCCTGGACCGAAGCGGTTGAATTCTACCGGGCACAGGCATGGACGGCGTTGCGGCAATACGAGAATGCGCTCCGACAGCTCGATTCGTTGCTCCTTCGGTATCCGAAGAGCCCGGCGGTCCCCCGGTTCCTGGCGAGCAAAGGACAGATCTACCTGGCCATGGGGAAACAGCAGAGTTCGTCGGAAACCGAGGATCCGGAGGGCGAGAAATATCTGCAGAAGGCGAAAGAGGTCTTCCTGCAGGTGTCCAAGGACTACCCGAACAATCGGGAGGTGGACTCGGAGGCGCTCTTCTATCTGGGGGACGTTTTCTCTTCCCTGGAGGAGCCCGCCCGGGCCAAGGAGGCCTTTCGGAAGGTGGCCGATGCGTATGCAGACACCCGCTTCGGCGACAAGTCCCTTTACGCTCTGGCAGGTGTGCAACTGAGCGAGGCGGACGTGGAGGGCGCCGAAAAGGCCCTCAGGGAGATCATGGATCGGTATCCGGAAACGAGTCTGGCCGGAAAGGCCCGGCAGAAGTTGGAGGGGCTCGAGCTGGTTGGGTCTCAGGCGCCGCCGCTGCAAATCAAGGAATGGATCGGTGAGGCTCCCCCGGAGGGCGACCTCTATCGAGGCAAGCTTACGCTCTTGAGCTTCTGGGCCATCTGGTGTCCGCACTGCAAGCGGAACATCCCCAAGATCGAACGACTGCTCGAGACTTACGCGACAAAGGGCGTGTCCGTTGTGGGCGTCACTCGAGAAAAGGAGGGTCAGGGGGTCGACAAGATCAAGGAGTTTATCGACAGCCATCCGATGGATTATCCAACGGGCGTGGACGACGACGGGAAGACATCCCAGGAGATGGCCGTCAAGAGCATTCCGTGTATAGTCGCCGTGGATTCTCAGGGTCGGATACGCTGGCACGGCCATCCGGACCATTTGTCCGGGAAGGTCATCGAGTTTCTCCTGCAACCATCCTCCTGAGAAGCGGTCAAGGGATTTCTGCGATGGAATGGATGCCCCTATCGGAACAGATCGATTTTGTCTTCCCGATTCCCGTGCCCACCCAGACCCTGCCTCCCCACCGCGAGACCAACAGCTTCTTGGTCGGACGTCGGGAAATCGGGATGATCGACGCAGGCCTCTGGGACGAAAAGGGCGTGGATGCCCTGATCAGCCACTTCGGAAAGGACACGGAGCGAAAACTGAGTTGGCTGATCTTGACTCACTGGCACCCGGATCACCTGATCGGCACCGACAAGATTAAGGAGAGGACGGGGTGCAGGGTGGGGGTCCACGTGAGCGAGGCGGACAAGGTAGCTCCCGTGTCCGCTGATTTCACCTTCCAGCACGGCGACGAGATCCCGTTTGACACTAGAAGGCTCGAGGTCATTCATACGCCCGGGCATTCTGCGGGCCACTGCTGCTTCTTCCTGCGGCAGGAAGGGGTGTTGTTTACAGGGGATCATATCCTTGGGCTGGGGACCTCGATCATCGTCCCTCCAGACGGGGATATGGAGCGCTACATGGCTTCCCTGGCGGAGCTGCTGTCCTATCCGGCCAAGATCATCTGTCCAGGCCACGGACCGGTCGTCTGGAATGCCAGGGAGAAGATCGAGGAGTACATCGAGCACCGCAAAGAGAGAGAAAGGGCCATCTTGGCGAGCGTTCGTTCCGGCACCCGGCGAACAGAGGATCTAGTGGCGGCCATCTACACGGACATCCCGGAATCCTTCCACGGCATGGCCTACTTCTCCGTGGAAGCCCACCTGGTGAAGCTGATCAACGAAGGGAAGATCCGAAGAACGGAGGGAGACGGGGGCTGCGAGCCGGCCTGAAGCGGGCCGTCCCCCCCCCTTGTCGAATGGATCATCTTCTGAAGCCCCGAGTTAAAGTCTGGAGGGCCTGCTCCCGTTTCTTGGCCCTGCTGGTTTGTTGCCTCCTGTGCAGTTGTCCTCCGAAGGGCCCCGCGAAGCAGGGAATCAGACGAATCACCAGGCCGATGATGGGCACCCTGGTGGAGGTCGTGTGGCGGACGACGGGGGAGGGAACCGGGGCCGAGGCGGTTCGGTCGACCCTGGATCGCATGGAGGCGCTTTCCTCCCGCATGAGCCTGTACAGCCCCGCCTCCGAACTCGTTGAGATCAATGCGGCGGCAGGCAAGGCGCCGGTGAAGGTCTCTCTCGAGCTTCTGGATGTGATCGAGAAATCCCTGACCCTGTCCCGGATGACAGGGGGCGCCTTCGATGCGACGGTTGGATCGGTGGAGGCCGTTTGGGGGGACATCCAGCGAGAGGGGGGAGGCCGGCTGCCCGGGGAGGAGGACGTCCGGGATGCTCTGGATCGGGTCGGCTACGAGCGGGTCCGGGTCCACCGGGAGATGAAGACGGTTTTCCTCGAGAAAGAAGGAATGCGTCTCGACCTGGGGGGGATTGCGAAGGGCTATATCGTGGACCAGGCAATGGCCTGGCTGAACGGCAGGGGACTCCAGGACGCATTGATCAACGCAGGAGGCGATATTCGCGTCTCAGGCACGGACGAGAGCCCTCCGTGGCGTATCGGGGTACAGGATCCATTCGAAAAGGGCCGCTTGCTGGGGTTTTTCTCGTTGCAGCAAGGCGCGGTGGTCACGTCGGGTACGTATGAACGCTACTTCGAAGGGGAAGGAAAGAGGTTTGCCCACATCATAGACCCCGCGACGGGACGGCCCGTCGAAGGCCTCGTGAGCGCCACGGTGATTACGGAGGAGTCGTTCATGGCCGATGCCCTGGCCACGGCGGTCATGGTCAAGGGCAGGCAAGAGGGGATCGCCATGCTCGGGCGATTCCAGGGCGCAAGGGCGGTCTTCGTGGAACGAGACGGCACGATCTGGGTCGCAGAGGACCTGAAAGATGTACTGGAGCTGGCGCCTCTGCCTTCCAGGAACGCCGTGCGGTTCTACGGGACACCCGTATCCTTCCTCAGCAGGCCGCCCCAAAACGCCCATCTGCGGCGTACCAACTACGTACGCCTCGTTATGACATGGACCCCCGCCTTCGCGGGGGCAAGCTTCGTGCGCCTTGCTCCTGGACGTTTTTGAACGGCCTGCAGAACAGCACTTCTTCGACGAGCTGTCAGGTTTCCGGTTCGTTCTTACCGGGCAGCCGGAAATGGCCCTGAATAGTCCAGGGGCGAAACCCAAACCTTTCCCAGAACCTGCATGCATCCTGGTTGCTCACCTGATAATGAATCCGAACCTCCTCGACGCCTTGCTCCGCAAACCATGCCAGCATCATGCGGCAGAGCAGGGTTCCGATTCCCTGCTTCCTCCAGCGGGGGGTCACGTAGGCGTTGTCGACGAGGCCGTCCCGGTGAGGCAGGATCACGGGTGGGCGCTGGGTAATACTTCCCGTGATGAACCCGACAATCTCCTCTCTGTCGCAGGCTATGTACGACATGGCGTGTCGGGTGGTGAAAAGGTCTGTGAGGTGGACCCTCAAGTGCTCTTCCGCGCCGGGCGATGTCCTCCATACCGGATCGATCGATTCGATGTAAGCATAGAGTTCCCTGGCCAATCTCGCCAGTTCAGGGATGTCTCGCCTGTTCCAGGGCCGGTACGATACGTTCTCGGGGGGGTGGTGAGCTTCTTTTCTCACGGCCCTCAATGTCCCATTGGGGGTATACAGGGTTGCCGCCTCCGCTTTTGGTAGACCCCATCATACCAGAACCGCACCTTGGGGTCAGGTGGTGAGTTCGGGGGGGGACAGGCACCGATCTCCCTCATACGACCGCCACGAGCAGAGGAGATCGGTGACTGTCCCCGGCCGTTCGGGGATTTGCGGGTTGCGGAAGACGTGTGGTATTTTCCAGCATGTCCACCCAGAACAGGCAACACGAGGTATCCGGCTTCCGGAGGGAGGTGCTCGATGATTTTCGTGAAGCATGAAAAAGATGTGCAGCCCGCGGACCTTTCGGCTGAACATGATCTGAAGGGCGTGGAACTCAGGCCTCTGATCACGGAAAAGGACGGTGCGAAACACTTTGCCATGAGGCTCTTCCGACTCGAGCCTGGCGGGTACACGCCGTTCCACGTTCACGGGTGGGAGCACGAGGTGTTCGTCATCGAAGGGGCAGGGCAGGTGGTCGGTGAAGAAGGGAGCCAGTCCCTCGAAGTCGGCACCGCCGTGTATGTGCCCGCTGAAGAGAGACACCGGTTCCAGACCGGAGAGAGTGGCCTCGTCTTCCTATGCTGCATCCCGAACGTACCCTAGGAGGCTGTTGAAAAAGTCCCATCTGCGGCGTTCGGCTTCATCCCTCGTCATTCGACGTACAGGAAGTACGCCTCATTGTGGGACTGGATCCCCGCCTTCGCGGGGACAAGTTTTGCCTGCCTTGCATCTGGAACTTTTTGAACAGCCTCCTATAGAAGGTGCTCTTCTGCAGTCTAATGGATGTGCCAGGGGTTCTTCAGCCATGGGCGAGATCGGTGCCTGTCCCCGATCTCAACCATACGCTTCTTCCTTGCCTCGCTAGCCTGTGCATAGGTATTTCTGGGACAGGACACTAGAAGGTGTTCTTCAACACGCCAATAGAGGTGCCAGGGGTTCTTCTGCCATGAAACAGACATTTTCTGCCGGAAAGCTTCCTCAGGCCTTTCTGGAACGCCTTCTCCTCAAGCTGCCCGCGGGTGATGCTCGCGTACGGATCGGGCCCCGGGTGGGGGAAGACGCTGCTGTGATCGACATGGGGGATCGGTATCTGGTGGCCAAGACCGACCCGATTACGTTCGCCACAGACCGGATCGGCCGGTATCTCGTGAACATCAACGCCAATGATGTTGCCTGTATGGGGGCGGATCCGAAGTGGTTGCTCGTGACCTGTCTCCTGCCCGAGCACGATACGGACGCTGCAGGGGTGGAGTCCCTTTTCGACGACCTTTCGGCTGCCTGTTCAGAGTTGGGAATCACGCTCTGTGGCGGGCATACGGAGATTACCCTGGGACTCGATCGGCCGATCCTCGTCGGGCAATTGCTCGGCGAGATGGAGAAAGAGCGATTCGTGGACAAACGCAACATACGCCCAGGGGACCTGATTCTGTTGACAAAGGGGATCGCCATTGAAGGAACCTGTGTTATCGCTCGCGAGCGGGGCGATTTTCTGCAGGAGAGGGTGATCGGGAAGGTCCTGGAGAAGGCCAGAGGGTTTCTCCAGGACCCGGGGATCAGCGTGGTCAAGGACGCCCGGGTTGCCCTGGAGGCGGCGGGCCGGGACATCCATGGCATGCATGACCCTACAGAGGGAGGCCTCGTCCAGGGCGTACGGGAGTTGGCCACGCGTGCGGACGTGGGCATCCGGCTCGAAGGGGAGAAGATTCCGGTGTTGCCGGAGACAGAAGCCCTGGCCGCGCCCTTTGGGATCGATCCGATGGGCCTCCTCGCCTCGGGGTCCCTGCTGATCGCGGTGACCCCTCGTGGTGAGGGAAGGGTTCGGGACGCCCTGGAAGGCGCCGGTATCCCTTGTGTTCGTATCGGTCGGACATGCCCGGCGGAACAGGGCCTCAAGTGGGATCGAGGAGGAAGAGAAACGGTGCTGCCCGAGTTCGTGAGCGACGAGCTTGTTAAGGCCTTTGCTAAAGAAAAACCGCCGACGTGACGAATGGGAAAATGGACAGAGGATGGACTGTTACAGGCAACGGCTTGTGTGCGAAGAGACGGTGGGTCTATGACTGAGCGTGTTTACACCACAGTGGACCTTTCAAAGGTCTGCAAGGTCTCCCTTCGGACGGCGATCCGCTGGGTGGACGAGGGAAAACTGACCTCTTTTCGGACCCCTGGGGGGCATCGTCGGGTCCGGGAAGCGGACTTGGTGAAGTTCCTGGACCACTACCAGATCCCCTTTTCGGTCAAGCCGAGCGGGGAAAAGAAGAGAATTCTCGTGGTCGAAAGCAAACGATTCCTGGAGGGACTCCTGAAACAGATTCTTCGGCGCTCCTCCGATACCCATGAGATCGTCGTAGCAAGGGACCTCTACGAGAGTGGGATCCAGATCGGGTTGCTGCAACCCGATCTGGTGATCCTCGGAACGATTCCAAAGGGGCAGGAAATCGTGAAGTTCTGCCGATCCCTCCGAAGAATCCCTGAGGCGAAGAGCACGAAGATCATTGTCCTCAGCGAAAAGGTCGCTGGGGACAGGATGCAGGAACTCCTCTCCCTGGGGGTTCAGGCAGTGATCGACAAGCCCTACACGATAGACGATCTTCGCCCTCATTTGTTTCGAGTGCTGGGAGATCCATCCCGCGCATCTCACTGATCTCGCCCGCTCACCCACTTCCCTCATAATTACGGGTCGGACGGAAGTCCTGGCCGGGATGGCATGCTTGGGTTAGAAAGGCTCCTGGATGGGCGTGGCCTCTTCGACCGAGGTCTTCTTCAGAGGAGAGTTGCTCTTCCCCGTTACCAGAAGGGTACCCAGCCTGTCCAAGAACGTGGGCAGCGTGGACCAGTCCAACGCGGAGACCGGAATGCCGTGATACCGGCGGCAGAGATTGCTCAACATTTCCGGGGCGGCCTTGTCAGCCTTGTTGAATACCCGCAAGGTTGGGATCTCCCCGAGTTCGAGGGAACCCAGCAGGTCCTCTACGACGGCCAACTGCTTTTCACAGCGATCCGAGGAGCCGTCGATTACATGGACCAGAAGAACGGCGTCACGCAGTTCCTCCAGCGTGGCCAGGAAGGCGGCGATCAGGTCGGGAGGGAGATCTCGGATGAACCCCACCGTGTCCGTGATCAGCGCTTCGCGACTCTCGTCGAGGCGAAGTCGGCGTGTTGCAGGGTCCAGGGTGGCGAACAATCGATTCTCCGTGTGCACGTCGCTTTGGGTCAGGGCGTTCAAGAGGGTCGATTTCCCCGCGTTGGTGTAGCCCACGAGACAGACCAGGGGCAGCCCGCTCTGATTGCGGCGTGCACGGCGGGTTCTTCTTCCCTTGCGGAGCCTCTCGACCTGTTTCTCCAGACGATGAATCCTGTCCCTCACCCTCCGTCGATCGATCTCGAGCTTCGTCTCCCCCGGACCCGTTCCACCGATCCCCCCTGCGAGTCGGGACAGGCCCGTGTTGCGGTGGAGCAAGCGTGGCAGTCGATAGCGCAGCTGTGCGAGTTCTACCTGGATCTTGCCGTCCCGTGTTTTTGCTCTCTGAGCGAAGATGTCCAGGATCAACTGCGTGCGGTCGAGAACCTTGATCTCCGTGAAATCCGTGACACAGCGCATCTGGTTCGGGGTAAGGTCGTGGTCGAAGATGATCATTTCCGCGCCGGTCTGCAAGGCCTGGATCACCAGGTCCTTGAGCTTGCCCTTGCCGACGACGAACTGCGGGTGAAGGGATGGCCTTCGCTGGAGGATGGTATCCAGCACGGAGACGCCGCAGGAATCCGCCAGGGATTCTAGTTCCTCGAGGGATTGCTCTGCTTCGGTGACGCCTCCCAGGGCCACGCCCACGAGAATCGCGCCCCGGTTTTCGGCCCCTGTCTCTGTGTCTGCCGAAAGGGGGGTCGTTCGAGCAAGCTCCTTTTCCAGGTCGCGAATCAGTGCGCTGAAGTCGATAGCGGCCGCGTCGACCGGAGAGAGGGGCTTCCACACGTCCCAGGGGTCTTCCGGGCGGTTGCCCGGGGCAAGGAGCGCTACGTGCACGCCTTCCGGCAGGCCCTCGTGACCGACCTCTATGGCGGCTACGCAGTCGAACCTGAGGAGGGCCAGGTCGGCCAGGTCTTCCTCGCTCAGGGGTTCCGGCCGGAGGTGGGTGTGGATGTATCGAATCCCGGAGAGCCTCCCGGCCGAAGACCGCGAGCGCTTCCGATCGGGCAACAGAATCTGCTTCGCATCTCCGACGACCACTTGTTGGATGTAGCCCCTCCGGTCGACGAGGATTCCGGTCTGCCTTCCGATTTCCCAGGAGATCTCAGAGAGATAGCGTGCAAGTTCCGGGGTGCATATTTTGGTGAGGGGAATCCGCCTCCGATAGATACGCTGGATTCTCTTGTTCTGACTGGGCTTCAGCCCGAGAGTGTTGCCGAATATCTTTTGTATGGGTCGTCTCCTGGAAGGTTGATCCTAACATATTGATTTTTATCATGAAAATCTTACGACAGCCGATAAGAAAAGTAAAGGGGCCTTCTTCTTCCGTCGACTTCCTTCGGACAGTGATTTTTGGTATCCTATGATACTCGGTTCGGTGGGAAAAGAGGGCCTCGGTCGCGACTGAGTTTGAGAGAAGCCATCCAGCAAGAACAGGAGAATCTGCAAGTTGAAGGGGCGATTCTTTCTTGACGCGGGAACCCTGTTCGCCGCCGGGCGACGGGGGGTGATGATCTGCCTGGCAGGAGCTGTCTTTGGGGTGCTGTTCAATGCTGTCTCGCCCCGGGGCATAGACCTGTTGGGACCGGTCCCCCACCGGGTGGCAAAGGGGATCGGCGAACTCAGGCTCGAAGAGGCTTGGGCCCTGCACAAGGAGCGAACGGGCGTGTTCGTTGACGCTCGCTCAGCAGAGGAATTTGGTGCGGGACATATCCCCGGGGCATTGCTGCTGCCTCTGGACGGCTTCGACGAGGCGGTGGCCTCCTGGACGGATCTGATCCCTCTTGAGACCCTGGTGATTACCTACTGTGCCGGGGCAGGCTGCGATTCCAGTTGGGATGTCGCGGAGTTGCTGAAGGAGGAGGGCTATTCCCGGGTAAAAGTTTTCTTCGGTGGGTGGGAGCAGTGGAAGGGCGCAGGATACCCGGTGGAAAAGGAAGAACAGACGGGGAAGGAGCCGAAGGGAACGTCGCTGCTGCAATCGAACCGGGAGGTCTCTCGGCCGGAGGGAGGGTGAGCCATGGAACCAGGCCAAAATACCGGGATCTACAGGGTGATCGAACTCGCCGCTCGTATCGTGGTGGGCCTGGTATTCCTCCTCTACGGCCTCGACAAGATCACCCATCCGGACAACTTTGCGCGGGCCATCGCCAATTACAGGCTGTTGCCCGAGGCACTCGTCAATCTCGTTGCCGTGACCCTTCCCTGGGTCGAATGCGTGTGCGGGCTGCTCCTGCTTGCCGGGCAGTGGGTCCGATCCGCTGCGCTCGTGTCGGCCTTCCTACTTGGTGTCTTCGTGGTTGCGGTGAGCATCACGCTCGCCCGCGGGTTGGACATCGCCTGCGGTTGCCTGGACGCGGATGCAGGCCGGAAGGTCGGGTTTAAGCTGCTCGTGGAAGACCTGTTGCTCCTCGGTGCGGCTGCCGTCCTGGTCCTGAAGGCTGGGGACAGGATCGGCTTGCGCTCCATGGTCGGAGTCGGTGAAGGGAAGAGGTAGGAAGCCGACCTTCCGGCTATCGATTCGGAAACCCTGCCGGTTCGAATTCCACGACGGTGACGCCGTCCCCTCCCTCTGCACGTTGTCCGGCCCTGAAGGAGATCGGGTAGGGCACCTGTGAGAGCGACTGCCGGATCGCATCGCGCAGGATTCCTTTTCCCAGGCCGTGTATCAGGACTACGCGCGGCGCCTGTTCCCGAAAGCCCTTGTCCAGGAGCTTCGAGGTGCGATCCAGCGCCTCTTCCACGGTCAGCCCCCTCAGATCACAACGATGGGACCCCTCTGCAGCCGTGTTCTCCGAGGCCTGGAGACCCCAGGAGGCCTGTTTCTTCGGAGGGCGACCGGTGTCGTCATCATTCCTGAAAATCCTTTTCTGTACAGCCGGTTTCCAGACTCTGTCTACCTCCACCTGCATCCGGAACCCCTTTGCTTCTACGACGACCGTGCCCTTTCGGTCCGGCAGATTCAGGACCCTTGCATCGGCCTGCAACTCCGGCAGGTAAACCGTGTCCCCACACCGAACCTCTGACCAGTCGACCTCGCTTCCCGCTTCGGGAACCGGGGGCGGTTCATGGAAGAGCCCCTCCTCCGAGAGCAACGCGTCCCTGTATTCTCTGATCGGTTTCGACGCCGCTGCGCGCGAGGGGGCGTCTCCCGACCTGGCCTGTTGTCGACGTAACCGCTCCAGCTCTCTCAGGGCCTCCCGAAAGGCCTCGTCCAGTTTGTCCTTGTACTTCCTCTTCAATTCCCTCTCGCGCCTCTCCACCTCTCCGAGTTCCTGCCGGAGCGCTTGCCGGATTGCTTCGGCTTCCTCCGACGCCTTTTTCCAGTGATCACGCTCTTCCTCGGTCTCCTTCTTTGCGGTCTGAATCTGGACCAGGAGCCCTTCGATGTTCACGCCGGTCTCGCCGCGCAGGGATCGGGCCCTGGCGAGAATCCGGGCAGGAAGGCCGAGGTGGCCGGCGATGTAGAGGGCGTTACTCGTTCCGGGCACGCCCGGGGTCAATCGATACGTCGGCTCCAGGGTATGGGGATCAAAACCCAGGGCCGTGTTTTGGATGCTGGACTGTCGGGTCGCCAGTGTTTTCAGGGCAAGATAGTGGGTGGTTGCAAGGGTGAAGGCGCCCGTGTCCGCAAGATACTCGAGAACAGCCTGCGCCAGAGAACTTCCTTCCTCCGGGTCGGTGCCGATCATGATTTCGTCCAAAAGCGCAAGGCTCGTATCCTCGACGGAAGACAGGAAGTCCACAATCCTCTGGACATGGCCCGAAAATGTGGACCGGCTCTCCTCCAGGCTCTGGCTGTCGCCGATGTCCGAAAAGATGCGGTCGAAGAAGGGAAGGTTCGAGCCCTCGCCAACGGGCAGGGCAAATCCTGCCCGCACCATCAGGGAGAGCAGACCCACGGTCTTGAGAATGACCGTCTTGCCCCCTGCGTTGGGTCCCGTGATCAGCGAAGTACGGTGGGGTGGAGTGATCAGGATGTCGTTGGCAACCACGCTCCCCTTTGTCAGGAAGAGGAAGGGGTGCCGGGCCTGGTGGAGTCGAATGCCCTCGTCACGGCTCAGGGTCGGCACCTTTGCCTCGAGGGCATTGGAGAATTCCCCTCGGGCCTGGAAGAGGTCGAGCCGGGTCAGGAAGGTATGGCCTTTTTCCATTTCTGAGGCATCCTGTCGAAGGTGGTCGCAGATGCCCAGAAGAATCCTGTTAATTTCCCGCTGGGACTCGAGCTGTGCGAGCTTGTAAGTGTTGTTGAGTTCAACGACCTCCCGGGGCTCGATGAAGAGTGTGGCCCCGCTGTTCGAGCTGCCCAGCACGATCCCGTCCACGAACCCTCGCTGGTTCGTCTTGATGGGCAGCACGTAGCGGTCTTCCTTGATCGTGTAGAATTTGTCCTGCAGGAGACTTTCAAAGTCTCTCTCCGTGAGATAGGTGTGGAGTCTCTGATGGATCTCCTTGTGGACCTTCTTCGCCTTCTTCCGTAGCGTGGCGAGTTCCGGACTTGCCTCGTCGCGCACCTCTCCCTTCTCGTCCACGCAGCTTCGAATGTCATAGATGAGATGAGAGAAGGACGGGGCTGTTTCGGCGTACCGGTAGAGCAGGGGTGCCTGCTGGCGGCGAATGACCAGAAATTTTCGGAGGGCCTCTGTCGTCTCCATCCAGGAGGCAATGTCCAGAAGCTCCTCGGGTCCGAGGATCGCGCCCTTGTAGATGCGTGGCTGCAGGGGCCGTATGTCAGGCGGATCTCCCAGGGGAAACGAGTGCCCTGCCGCGAGCAGGGCCCGGGTCTCCTCGACTTCTTGCATGGTCTGGACGGCAGCGTCCCGGTTCGGCACCCAGAGGAGGTCTGCACAGCCCTCGCGTGCGGGAATCGTTCGGAGCCGCTTCTGGATCTGTTCAACGAGCCAGGGCCAGTCGAGCTGCCCGAGGGACTCCCCGTATGCGAAGGGCGTGTCAACAGGGATGGACGATTCTTTTTTGCTGTCAGAGTCCATAAACCCTATGTCTCTTTCGTGCTTATGCGTGAAGGTTCAGATGAAGAATGAAGGAGTAGACGGACTCTCCGGAATTTTCTTTACTTTTTTCGAAAAGATACTAAAATGATGCAATGCGAAACGCAACCAGGCCCTCGCGAGTCAAGGAGGCGCGAAACTCCAAGATTCTGTTTTGGGTGCTGATATGGGCATAACTATCGTACAGAAGAGCGATCTCAATCGCCCCAAAGACAACCCGAAGATTGCCATTGTGTTGGCAGGGGGGGCCGTCACCGGTGGGGCGTACAAAGTAGGCGGCCTCCATGCGCTGGACGGCTGCCTCGAAAACCGGAAGGTTACCGACTTCGATACCTTTGTCGGGTTGAGCGCCGGTTCGATCATTGCTTCCCTGCTGGCGAACGGTATCCGCCCCGCAGAGATGCTGGACAGCATCGAGGGAGGAGCCGATCAGCTGGACTTTATCAAATTTCTCGATTTCTACAATCCCAACCTGGAAGAGTTTATCAAAGGTCCCTTTCACTTCCTATGGGATTGCCTGAATTTCGTTCCGGACTTCCTGCTCGGGTCCCTTCTGTCCAACAGCCTGCTGAAGGAGGATTTCCGGAAGTCCGTCTTCGAACTGGTCCGACATCCTTCCTACGAGAACGGCAGGCGTTTGCTGGCGCGGTATGGGCGAGTCCTGGGGCTGACCCGGCAGTTCCCATCCCCCCTGAACTATCTACCCCGGGGCATCTTCAAGAACGATCGAATCGAGTCCGCCCTCCGAAGAAGCTTCGAAGCGAACCGCCTGCCCAACGACTTCACCGCCCTCCACCGCTGGACGGGAAAAGAACTTTATATTGTTGCCGGCAACCTGGATACGGCCGAAAGGGTGGTCTTCGGATACAACCAGAACAACAATCTCGCAATCTCCCAGGCGGTTCAGGCCTCAACGGCCCTGCCCGGGTTCTACCGGCCTGCCCGGATCCAGGGGGTGGACTACGTCGACGGTGGGGTCCGCAAGACGGCCAACATCGACGTGGCTGTAGAAAGCGGGGCGGACCTGATCATCTGCTACAACCCGTTTCGGCCGTTCAACAACAAGGTCATTGCGCGGTATTCGCAGGAGAAGAAGAAGCATGTGGTCGAAGGGAAGCACATCGCAGACCAGGGCGTCTTCTCGGTCCTGAACCAGGTCTTCAGGATCCTGCTGCACACGAGGCTCGATTATGGAATCGACCTCTACCGGAGAGACCCGCGCTTCCGGGGTGACATCATCCTGATCGAGCCCACGGAGTACGATTACAAGTTCTTCGATATGAATCCCCTTGCCCTGCGGGAAAGGCAGCGAGCTGCCAGGCGAGGGTATGACTCAGTGTCCGAATCGATCGAGAGGAAGTATCACCCCCTCCGGCGAATCCTGGATGCCTATGGAGTTGTCCTGAAGAGGCCGTCCGAAGACAGGGCCTTTGAGGCGAATGGGGCAGCCGGTCGGGAAGAGATCCTGCCCTTTCCCGTCGGGATGAACAGAGATTATCTCCAGGCTGCTTCCTGATCGGTATCAGGGCCAATGACAGCCCGTTTCAACCCGGAGCGATGCCGAGCAGGGACTCCGCAATCTGAATCGCGTTGAGGGCCGCCCCTTTTCGGAGTTGATCCCCGACGATCCACAGGCACAGCCCGTTCTGCGCACCTTCGTCCTTGCGAATCCTGCCCACGAGACAGTCGTCTTTGCCGGCCACCTGGACCGGCGTCGGGTACTTCGATTTCTCCGGCTGGTCGCAAAGTTGCACCCCCTTGGCCTTGCGGATCAACGAACGAGCCTTGGCGACAGAGAGGGGCTTCTCGGTCTCGATGTGCACGGACACGGAGTGTGAACGAAAGACGGGCACCCGGACGGTGGTGGCCGAAACCTGAAGATCCGGCTGCTCCAGGATCTTCCTGGATTCGAGCAGGCATTTCATTTCTTCCTTGGTGTAGCCCCCCTCCAGGAATTTGTCGATATGGGGAATCAGGTTGAACGCGATCGGGTGCGGAAACTTTTCGGGTCGCAAGACGACCTTGTCCTCTGTGCCCATCGTCGCGTTCTTGATTTCCTGTAGGGCCCACTCGAGGGTCTGTCTCCGGAGTTCCTCAATGGCCCAGGCTCCGGCCCCGGACACCGCCTGGTAGCTCGAGAGGATGACCCTGCGGATTCCATAGGCCCGAAGGGGGTAGAGCCCCATGAGGGTGACGATGGTCGTACAGTTCGGGTTGGCGATGATGCCTTTGTGTTTCCGGATCTCTGCCGCGTTGATTTCCGGGACCACAAGGGGCACCTTGGCCTCCATCCGGAATGCGGAGCTATTGTCGATGACGACGGCGCCCGCCTTCACCGCGGCCGGTGCGAACTGCTTGCTCCTGTCGGCGCCGGCTGAAAAGAGGGCGATGTCGATTCCTCGAAAGGAGTTTCGTTTCAGTTCCTGCACCTCCACCGATTCGCCGCGAAAGGGAAAGGATTTCCCGACGGAGCGTTTCGACGCCAGCAATCGGAGGGACTTCACCGGGAATTTTCTTTCCTGGAGGATGGAGAGCATTTCTTGCCCAACAGCGCCCGTGGCGCCGACGACAGCTACGTGATATCCGGCCATCGTTTACGTCCTTTCGCGTGCGTCTGGAAGTGGGTGGTCGCAGGGGAACTCCCCAGCGTAAAAACACTAACTTCCTACCCTAGCCTCAAAGGATTTGCACTGTCAACAAGAAAGGGCGAAAGGACTTGAGGGGTCAGGGATCAGGGGCCGGGGGTCAGGCTCCACGCCGCCCCCTTGGCCGTTCTTTTTTCTCCGCCCGAAAACGCGTCTTCGCTGAGGCCCGTCACCTCCGCACACGATCGTTCCGAAGCACCCCGTCTTGGGAGTGTCGTAAGGACGTTACAATGCTTGAGCTCGGTCGTTCGCTGCTGTCCAAGGGTCCGGCTCGATTTGTGCAGGGTGACTGGTGGAGGCTTCCCGAGTCCCCTCGGGCGTTCCCAGGCACTCGCCTCCGGCGCCCTGCGGCTCGTCGCGGGGGACGAGGGACTACGTTGCCGGAACATGGAAGCCAAGGAAATCGAGACGGAACCTTGGACAGCAGCGGGGCGCGCACCGAGTTCTGCAGGGGGAATGTTTTGATGTCTGCCTGCCGGGCGGCTAGCGGATCTTCAAGGATGCCAGGGCCACCAGCGCAAGGACGCCCGACACAATCCAGAATCGGACCGTGATCTTGGTCTCCGCGAGCCCTTGGTATTGGAAAGAGTGGTGCAGGGGTGCCCGGTAGAGGAATCGACGGCCCGTTCGCTGGATCCCGATCCAGTCCTGAAGCACGACGGAGAGAATCTCCGCGAGGAAAATGCCGCCCACGATGAGGAAGAGGATTTCCTGTTTCAGGAGAACAACCATCGTCCCGAGAACGCCGCCCAGGTACATCGATCCGGTGTCTCCCATGAAGATTTCCGCAGGGTAGCTGTTGTACCAGAGAAACCCCACGCAGGCGCCGAGCAGGGCGGCGCACAGGATGGTCACCTCTCCGCATCCGGGCAGGTAATCGAACATCAGGTACTGGCTGAGTTTCGTGTTTCCCAGGCAGTAAGCAAAGATTCCGTATACGCCGATGGCGTATGCAGAGGGCACGATGGCGAGGCCGTCCATCCCGTCCGCGAAGTTGATCGCGTTGGCCGCGTACACGACGAACAGGACGATCACGAAGGTGTATCCCCAGGCGAGATCCACCACGGGATACTTGTAGAAAGGAAAGTAGAGCTTCGAAACGATGGTGGCCGGTACAGGGGACGTGGACGGATGGAGGAAGAGCAGGCTGAAGAGCAGGCCGAAGGAGATCTGCCCCAGGTACTTCATGCCTCGGGACAGCCCCTTGTTGCTGTCCTGGTATTTGATCTTCTGGCTGTCGTCCCAGAACCCCAGCGTGAAGAACCAGGCAGAAGCGAAGAGCAGGAAGAGGATGAAGCGATTCGTCAGGTCGCACCACAGGAGCGTGGACAGCATGGTTGCCGAGAAGAGGATGACGCCCCCCATGGTCGGCGTACCCCCCTTCTTGTGTTCCTGCGCCTCTTCCATCTCCGCCCGCTGGGTGTCCCGCATTCCCATTCTGTACAAGGCCCGGATCAACGGCCGACCCGCGAAGAGCGTGAAGGCGAAAGAGGTAATTATGGCGAAGATGGCGCGGCTGCTTATGTAGTTGAAGAGCCTTATGAACGAGAAAGGCCCCTCGGGGTCGTAGAACCAACCGTAAAGTGCATGGAACATGTCAATAGGCCCCTTTTTCCGTGTTCGACCGGTGGTCGCATTCCATCTTCTCGGACCGCAGACGTTGGAAGTCATCCCAGGTCTGTTTGAGCGGAAAGCGGGGGAAGAAGTCGAGGCCCTTCATCGGGATCTTGTGCATCCATTCCTCCGCCTCCGGCGGCAGGCGGACAACATCGGCCTGCATGAGTCTCATCAGGCAACGGACGGTTGCCTGCTGTACCTTCCAATTCTTGTGGGCGAGCAAGGGGACGAGATCGGTGAGGATGGTCGGGTCTTTCGTGATCTTTCCAAGGGCCCTCAACGAGGAGACCACGACCTCGAACCAGCGGTCCTCGAGGTTGCGTCTCAACAGGCGTACCAGTTCCGCGTCCTCGCCGATGGAAGAGGAGAGGCGGTCGACCCCACGAGCCGCCCAGGACCTCACTTCGTAATACGGGTCGCTCAAGGCCAGGAGGAGCGCCTGCCGGACCTCCGGACCGTACGCCCCAATCCGCCAGATGGCCTGCAACGCGTTACGTCGTATGAACCCGACCTGTTCGAAGTCCCCCCCCAGGAGCCTCCGATGCCAGGCGACCGGGGTCCGGTCCGTGATGGAGTGCAACAACGTGGGCAGTCGTTCCCCGTGGGCGATGAGTCCGACGAGCTTGACGCCCGTGTTCCTGTCGTGCCACCGGGCCGAGCCGAGCAGCTGATCGGTTTTGTACTTGAGGTACGCTTTTTCGCTCTCCGACAGATCCTGTTTGCGTTGCCATTTGCCCTCGACGCGTGCCAGGAGTGCGTCGGTTCCGAGCCACTCGATCCCTGTCCGGCCCCCCCCAGGAGCCGCCGCCCCGTCCGATCCCGAAGGGCCCGTCATCGGGACCTTTGGAGGGGCTCCCTGCTTTCCTTCCCGCAGATCCCGGAGCCGATCGTAGAACGGGTCTTTTCCGGAGGGAAGTGCCGCCTTCACGGCAACCCTCATCTCGTCGTGCCCTGCCGGCGGATAGAGGATCGAGGTAACCGCGTCCGCCAAAGCATCCGAATCGACCGATTCCGATGCTTCTCCCTCCGGAGGTACGGGTCTCGTTTCGAAGAGAAGGCGGGCTTGTCCCTGCCTTGCGAGAAAATAGGCGTTCTTTACCTGATGATCCCCTGGGAGGTTCGACTTCGGTATGAGAACGGCCGGAATTCCGTAGGAGGCAATCTCCCAGACAGCGCCCGCGCCCGACCTGCAGACCACCAGATCCGCGACTTCATAGTAGCGTTCGATGTGATGAAGGTACGGTTCCTGGTGATACCGTTCTCCCACGTCCTCCTTTTCCACCGGCAGACCCGGCAGGATCTCACCGAATTCCACTCCCGGATCGTATGCACCCTGGGGGCGCCCGGTTGCATGAAAAATGTAGAGGTCCTGGCGTGCGAGGAGCCTGGGAAGGGCCTCGAAGACGGCCCGGTTGATCGCTCGGGCCCCGGAGCTTCCTCCGAACACGAGCAGGACCTTTCCCGCCGGGGGAACCCCCAGGCACTCTCGTTTCTCTTCACTGCCGTCCCCCCTCCGCTCAGAGGATGACTCCAGATCCTTTCGAAGGGGATAGCCTGTCCAGAACGCCTTCTTCTTCGAGAGAAACCGCAGGGTTTCCGGAAAGCTCGTGCCCGTGAAATCGACCCACCCCGAGGCCCACCGGTTGAACCTGCCTGGGATGATGTTTGCCTCATGGAGGCTCAGCAGCCCCTTCCAGAGCCCCAGGGACCTCATGAGGATGGCCGCCAGGAGAACAGGTGCACTGGCGTATCCCCCGGTGCCGATGATCACATGGGGCCTGAATCGTAGAATTAGGCTGACTGCCTGCAGGAGGGACTTGCCGAGCAGCCAGATCGTCTGAAACCAGACGAAGGGCCCGGCCTTGGGCGGAATCCCCTTCACGGCAAGGGTGCGGAGCTTGTGTCCTTGAGCGGGTACGATTCTCTCTTCGGCTCCGTTTCGTGCTCCCACGAACAGAAACTGCGCATCCGGCTCATGCCGTTGGATTCCCTCCGCCAGGGCAAGCCCCGGGTATACGTGCCCGGCGGTCCCTCCACCTGTGATCAGATACCGCAGATTTGCTGTTTCAGAGGTCTTCCGCATTCTTCCGCCAGGAATCAAGGATTTGAAAAAGATGTTTTAGCATACCGGGTGAGGCAATATGATATGAATCCCTTTCCCCGAATGCAAGGGCAGGCCCTCGAGGCGGGTACGGCCCGGGCGATCGATTGTATAATCGCTTTAGCGTTCTACGGAGGACAAGGGTCTCCGCTCCCGATCGTGAAGGCCCGAGCTTTTCCTGCGTGGGGCCGACTTAATTTTTTTATTGACATTTCTGACCGGAGATCCTATGCTTGCCCCAAACATAAAAAAGCAATTTATCTATTAGCCCTTCCGTTGGTCTGCCTTGCGACAGGAACCCGAAGAGGGACTTCCGTGTCGGTCGGAAGAAGAACAGCGTCGGGGCGGGAAAGGCTTGTCTACGCTCAAGGGGGGATGGGGTGCACAGGGGGATGTCTCCCTTTGTTTTCAGGGTTCTCGAAAACAGCTTTGTAGAGACGATCCAACCGGATGGATTCGCAAGAAAGAAGGCGCGCAAGGGAGTAGACATCATGACGATTACGGAAGTGAGAGTGTTCCCTGTGAGCGAGGAGCGTTTGAAGGGCTACGCGACCATAATCTTCGATGACTGTTTTATCGTTCGAGACTTGAAGATCATTCACG
This sequence comes from Syntrophobacteria bacterium, assembly GCA_030145435.1. Lineage (GTDB taxonomy): Bacteria > Desulfobacterota > DSWW01 > DSWW01 > DSWW01 > S015-6. Next base: position 20,988 of record JAQYVQ010000484.1, read on the forward strand.
GCAATACCGGGCTGTTCGTGGCCATGCCGAGCAAGAAGCGAAAAGACGGCACCTTTAAGGATACGGCACATCCCCTCAACAATTCTACCCGCAAGATGATCGAAGAAAGAGTGCTCGACGAATACCGCAAGGAACTGGATCGGTTGCGCGATTCGCCGACCGGCACCGAGATCTAGCCTGTAACGCGGCTTCCTCCTTTTGCATTTTCCAACCTAGAGACTATAATAATCTCAAAAGAAAAGCCCATCGATGCTTGATTGGGGTGTCGACAAGCGGTAAGTCACAGGACTTTGGCTCCTGCATTCGGAGGTTCGAATCCTCCCACCCCAGCCATCCTGCCCCTCGGGGAAGCCGCGAACCTCTCTTCCGGGCCCCTCGTTCGCGAACGGGGCCGGAGGCGCAAAGGCTTTACTTTTCCTCACCTCTCTGGTAAGCTGACAATTTCTCGATTCCCGCCAATCTACGTCCAAGTATACGAGATCGAAAACACATGAAGAAACTGCGTATTTTCTCCGGAAACTCGAACCGGAGTCTGTTCCAGGAAATCTGTGACGAACTCGGCATCAAGCCCGGCAGCGCGGAGGTGAAACAATTCAGTGACGGAGAGACCTCCGTTGCGATCGAAGAAAACGTTCGCGGGCTGGATGTTTTCGTCCTCCAGTCGATCTGCCGGCCGAGCGACACCAATCTGATGGAACTGCTGATCATGATCGATGCCCTGAAGCGCGCGTCCGCCAAGACGATCGCGGCGGTCGTGCCGTATTACGGGTATGCGCGCCAGGACCGGAAAGCAGCGCCTCGGGCCCCGATTTCGGCGAAGTTGATTGCGGATCTGCTCACGATCGCCGGGGCCACACGCATTCTTTGCCTGGACCTTCATGCAGGACAGATCCAGGGCTTCTTCGACATCCCGGTGGACAACCTTTTTGCCACGCCCGTCCTGCTTCCCTATATTTGTGACCATCTCTCGGACAATGTCGTCCTCGTAGCCCCGGATGCGGGAGGGGTGGAGCGGACCCTCGCCTTTGCCAAGCGACTCGACCGGCCCATGGCGATTATCGACAAGCGACGAGATGCGCCGAATGTCTCCCGAAGCATGAACATCATCGGCGATGTGGAAGGCTGCCGGGCCGTGGTGGTGGATGACATCGTGGACACGGCCGGGACGCTGGTACAGGGAGCGGCGGCACTGCACAAGGCGGGTGCGAAAGAGGTGTATGCTTGCTGCACACACCCGGTCCTCTCCGGGCCGGCCTTGGAGCGCCTTGAGGACTCCCACCTGACGGAATTGATCGTGACGAATTCGATTCCCCTGAGTGAGGAGGCGAGCGGGTGCGGGAAGATCAGAAGCTTTTCGATCGCCAGGCTGCTCGCCGAGGGGATCAAGCGGACGTACTTCAGCGAGTCGGTAAGCGGCCTTTTCATCTAAGAAGGTCAGGGTCTTGAGAATGCCCTTTGCCAAACCCAGGAAAGGAGTTCCCTGGAATGCAACAGCAGGATTTGGAAGTCAGAAGAAGATCGGAAACCGGGAAGGGCACGGCCCGCAAGTTGCGCGCCCAAGGTTACGTCCCGGCGGTGTGCTATCGAAAAGGTCTCGATCCCATTCTACTGAGCCTGGAGAAGAGGGAACTGGAAAAGATTCTGCAGGCGGCTGCCGGGCAGAACATCCTCATCCAGCTCAAGATCAAGGGTGAGGAAGCCGCCGAGAATCAGGAAACCGTCATCGTCAAGGAAGTCCAGAAGGACCCGCTCAACCGAATGCTTCATGCGGACTTCATGGGGGTCTTGATGGATCAGCTCATCACGGTCGAGGTGGCCGTGAGGTTGGTCGGCGAGCCCACGGAGGCGCTTCGGGAAGGGGCGATGGTTCAGCAATTGAGGCGAGTCGTCGAATTGGAGTGCTTGCCGGGCGACATCCCTGAATCCGTGGACGCGGAAATCTCGCACTTGAACATGGGTGAATCCGTCCATGTGGGGGAGCTGAAGGTTCCCGAAGGGAGTCGTATCCTCACCGATGAGAAGGCGGCGGTCGTCGTTATCTCGGCTCCTGTGGAGGAAGAGGAGGAAGTTCCGGAAGAGGTTGAACCGGGCGAGGAAGAGGTGGAAGGGGAAGAGGGGAAAGAAAAGGAAAAGGAACCGGAGAAGGAAGAAGAGAACTGAGTCGATTGTGGTTGATTGCTGGACTCGGGAATCCGGGTCGTCGCTATTCGAGAACCCGCCACAACATCGGATTCTGGGTATTGGATCTTTTCGCGTCCAGACAGAAGTGCCCGTGGGAAGAACGAAAGCGATTTGCAACGATCGGATCACACGTCCTCGACGATACCGAGGTCCTTCTTGTCAAGCCGCAGACCTACATGAATCGAAGCGGAGAGGTGGTACGCGAAATATTCGACGAGTCGGATGTGCCAACGGAGTCAGTCATCGTTGTGCACGACGACATGGACCTTCCTTTCGAGACGATGAAGCTCAAGAAGGGGGGAGGGGCGGGTGGACACAGAGGAATCGAATCCATCCTGTGGGAACTCGATTCCGACCGTTTCTTACGCATCAAGATGGGGATTGGCCGACCGGAGGCTGGTGAGCAACCTGAGGATTACGTATTGGGGGCTTTCCCCGATGAGCAGGCAGAAAGGCTTCCAGAGTTTCTAGTGCGGGGAGCCGAGGCCCTGGAGTGTATCCTGGAGCAAGGCATCGATCGGGCCATGAACCTTTTCAATACCCGGATTCGGGGAGAGGGGGAGGAGGCGGAGCAAGGAGCAACGGTTAAGGAATAGGCTTTCCAGCGTGGAAGCGAACGTGGGCTAGACGGGAAACCACCGAGCAAAGGAGGAGAGTTGCATGGAAGCGTTTGTCAATTTCTTTCGGACATGGGGAATGTATGGGATCGGGTTGATGGCCGTGTTGGTTGTGGCCGCCATCGGCCTCGTGCTGGCGCGCAAGCTTTACGGCGACATCGAGGCGAAGGATCCGGGCAACGAGAAGATGCGCGAGATCGCCGCGATGATCCACGAAGGCGCGATGGCCTTCTTGAAAACGGAGTACACGTATCTGGCCGTGTTCATCGGGGTGGTGTTCCTGCTGCTGGGGTGGAAGATCTCGATCATGACGGCGTTGTGCTTCCTGCTGGGCGCGGGCTGTTCGATGACCGCCGGGTATATAGGTATGCAGGCGGCCACGAAGGCGAACGTCCGGACTTCCTGGGCGGCGAATCAGGAAGGGCAGGGCGCCGCGCTGGAAGTGGCCTTCAACGGTGGGGCCGTGATGGGCTTGACCGTGGCCAGCCTGGGGATGCTGGGGGTTACGACCCTGTACCTCCTTTCCCGCTGGTTCGGAGTCTTCGAGACCCAGGACATCAACGGTTTTGCCATGGGTGCGAGCTCGATCGCACTGTTCGCCCGTGTGGGTGGCGGGATTTACACGAAGGCCGCGGATGTGGGCGCGGACCTGGTGGGCAAGGTGGAGGCCGGAATTCCTGAGGACGATCCTCGGAACCCGGGCGTGATCGCGGACAACGTGGGGGACTGCGTAGGGGACACGGCCGGCATGGGCGCGGACATCTTCGAGTCCTACGTGGGCTCGATTATCGCCACGATCGCCATCGGGGCGACCTGGGCGGCTACGGCAGGGGACAATGCATTCTATTTCATGAGCCTGCCGATCTTCATGGTGGCCATCGGCCTGGTCTGCTCCTTCGTGGGAGTCAAGAGCATTGACTGGCTGAAAAAGTACAGCCCGGCAGCGGCGCTGCGGTACTCGATGTTCATCGCAGCGGGTCTGTTCATCGTGGGCTCCGGAATCTGGATCTGGCTCTTCGGCGTGAACGGTATGATGCGCGAAGGGGCAGCAGCAGCCGCTGCGGCAGCGCAGGGGGTCGGACCAGGGGCCGCCTTGGCAGACCTGGCGGGGCGAGCCAATATATGGCTGGCGGTGACGATTGGCTGTATCGTGGGGGTCGTGATCGGTCTGGTGACCGAGTATTACACGGCCGGGAAGCCTGTACGTGATATCGCGAAGGCCTCGGAGACCGGGGCCGCAACCGTGATCATTCAGGGCCTGGCGGTCGGGATGGAGAGTGTGGTTGCGCCGGTGATCTTCATCTGCGTGGGTATCTACTTCGCGAACCACTTTGCCGGCCTCTACGGGATCGGCATCGCGGCCGTGGGGATGCTGGCCACGGTGGGGATTACAATGAGCGTGGACTCCTACGGGCCGATCGCGGACAACGCGGGCGGCATTTCGGAGATGGCCGAGCTTGGGCCTGAGACCCGGGAGATCACGGATAGCCTGGATGCGCTGGGGAACACGACGGCGGCGATCGGCAAGGGCTTTGCGATCGGCAGCGCGGCGTTGACGGCGTTGGCGCTGTTCTCAGCGTATACGCAGGCCGTGGATGTTGACATCCCCTCGACGGACCTCAAGGAATGGCTGGTGGTGAACATCACGCAGCCGAAGGCAGTGATCGGGCTCTTGATCGGTGCGATGATCCCGTTCCTGATCGCCAGCCGGACGATGCTGGCGGTGGGTTCGGCGGCCATGGACATGGTCAACGAGATTCGGCGGCAGTTCAAGGAGATTCCGGGACTGCTGGAGGGGACCGGCAAGCCGGATCCCGCCCGGTGCGTGGACATTGCGACCAAGGGAGCGCTTCGGCGCATGGTGGTTCCCGGTGTGATCGCAGTCATCACGCCTCCGATCATCGGTTTCTGGATGGGGCCGGTGGCGTTGGCCGGTGCCCTGGCCGGGGCGACCGCAGCAGGGGTTCTGCTGGCGCTCATGATGTCCAACGGTGGCGGTGCCTGGGACAACGCGAAGAAGTACATCGAGGCAGGCGCTATGGGCGGTAAGGGGAGCGACTGTCACATGGCGGCTGTGATCGGGGACACCGTGGGCGATCCTTTCAAGGATACCTCCGGACCGGCGATGAACATCCTGATCAAGCTGATGTCGGTTGTGTCTCTGGTGATTGCGCCCCTGCTGTAAGTAGTGGAAGGAATGTGAGAGAGTAACGCTCGCCAGGGGTCGGGAACGACCCCTGGCGAGTTTTTTTTCGTGCACCCGATGCCCCTCTCCCCTTGACATAGTAAGGCAAGAGTCGATGGGCTTTACCTGTGGAATAGTCGGACTGCCGAACGTGGGCAAGTCGACGGTCTTCAACGCGCTCGCGGGAGGATGCGCCGAGGCCTCGAACTACCCTTTTTGTACGGTAGAGCCGAACCGGGGCCGGGTGGCCGTCCCCGACAAGCGGTTGGTGATTTTGGGAGAGAGGTTGAGGCCCGAGAAGCTCACGCCGACCACGCTCGAGTTCCTGGACGTGGCGGGCCTGGTGGAGGGGGCGAGCCAGGGCGAAGGCCTTGGCAATGCCTTTCTGGGCAACATACGGGCGGTGGACGCGGTCGTCCACGTGGTTCGGTTGTTCGAAGACCCTGAGATCGTTCATGTGACAGGCAGGCCGGACCCGGTCCGGGACATTCAGATCGTACAGACCGAGCTTGTTCTCGCCGACATCGAGGTGGCTGAAAGGCGCAGGGAGAAGGCGGAGAGGCTGGCCAGGGTGGGCCAGAAGGAGGCCCGACAGGAATTGGAGGCGTTGGAACGCGTCCTGGAAGCGCTGAATCAGGGAATTCCTCTGAGACGTTTGGCCGGCGAGCTGGAAGGGCTTGCGGGGAGAACCAAGGAGTGGGGTTTCCTGACGGACCGACCCGTCCTCTACGTCCTCAACCTCGGGGAAGAGCAGATTCAGGGGCAGGAAGAGATCCTCGCAGAGGTGCAGCGAAAGGTCCAAGACGTGGACTGCGTGTTTCTCCCCCTGGGCGCTGCGGTGGAGAAGGAAGTCATGGACCTGGATCCGGCCGAACGGGAGCGTTTCCGGGAAGAGATGGAGTGGGGCCCTTCCGGGCTCGAACGCCTGGTCGAGGAAGGCTACCGGCTCCTGGATCAGATCACGTTCTACACGGTCGTGGGAACAGAGGTCCGCGCCTGGACGCTCCAGCGAGGGGAGACCGTGGTGCAGGCCGCGGGCAGGATCCATTCCGATATGCAGCGAGGGTTCATCAAAGCGGAGATCACGCACTTCGAGGATTTTCGTCGGGCCGAGTCCGAAGAGGAGATTCGCCGACAGGGTCTCGCGCATGTGGAAGGTAGAGACTATCCGGTACAGGACGGGGATATCGTTCGAATACGGTTTCAGACATGAAGGGTTCCCGGTAGCGTAGGGTTTCTGGTGGCATAGGGTTCCCGGCTGGAGAGGTTGTAAATTCGGCGCAAGGCTGATACATTCCATAGGTTAGGCAACGGCAAGTTTCTAGATGGGTTATCTGAACCCCCTTGCTCCCACCCGGGGGCGTCTACGGACAGCCTCCGTACAGTGCGGGGCCATTTGACCAGAAGGAGGGAAAATGAGGAATCGGAGATACGAAACGGTCTTCATCCTGCCATCCGATTCGGATGAAGGCAAGAAGAAGGACATCCTCGACCGGTTGGACGGTGTCGTGGAGAAAGGCGGAGGGATCCGCATCAAGAGGGAGGACTGGGGCGTCCGCAGGCTGGCCTACCCGGTGAAGAACCAGCCGAAAGGCCATTACTTTCTGCTCGACTTCGCGGGAACGGCCCAGATTGTTGCCGAGTTGGAAAGGCACATGAGGATGCTCGAGGACGTCCATCGCTTCCTCACGGTGAAGACGGATGATTGCGTAGACTTGGAAGCCGCCCAGAAAGAGCAGGCAGAAGAAAAGGACAAGGAAGCGGCGAAAGCGGTTGCCGCGAAAGAGGCTGCCGAAAGGGAGGCTGCTGCAAAGGAGGTTGCCGCAAAGGAGGCCGCCGAGAAAGAGGCCGCTGCAAAGGAGGTTGCCGCAAAGGAGGCCGCCGAGAAAGAGGCCGCTGAAAGGGAGGCTGCTTCAGCGCAAGCGGCGTCGGAGGCAGAGGATGCCGCCTTGTCCGAGGCGGAAGCGACGGAGACGGAAGAGACGTCCAGCCCGGAGAAGGAAGAGACGTCCAGCCCGGAAACGGAAGAGACGTCCAGCCCGGAGAAGGAAGAGACGTCCAGCCCGGAGAAGGAAGAGACGTCCAGCCCGGAAACGGAAGAGACGTCCAGCCCGGAGACCGAGGAAGCGTCCAGCCCGGAAGCGGAAGAAGCGTCCAGCCCGGAGACGGATACGCAGGAAGAAGCCGAGGAAGAGGCCCAGGACGAGAAGAAGATAGAAGGCTAGCGATCCACCCGTCGGGGAGAGGGAAATAAGCATGATCGGTCGAAAAGAAGGTCGAAAAACGAAGAGAAGACTTTATGTCAGGAAGAAGGTCTGCCGGTTCTGTGCGGATGCGACGCTGCAGATCAACTACAAGGACCCCAGACAGCTAAGGTATTTTATTACGGAACGGGGGAAGATCATCCCAAGGAGGATCTCCGGCAACTGCGCAAAGCATCAGCGGAAGATCACGTTGGCCGTCAAACGGGCACGACACCTGGCGTTGATGCCCTATACGAACATGGAGATCTAGCGTGAAGCTGATATTACGAGAAGATGTGGAGAGTCTGGGTAAGATCGGCGAGATCGTGGAAGTGGCCGGTGGATACGGCAGGAACTACCTCTTGCCGCGTGGGCTGGCCGTCAAGGCATCCTCGAAGAACCTGAAAGAGCAGGAGCATCAGAAGAAGCTCATTCAGGCAAGGATGGACAGACAAAAGAAGGATGCCCAGGAGATGGCAGGGAGCCTGGATTCCGTCTCCTGCACGATCACGAGGAAGACCGGTGAAGACGAAAGACTCTACGGTTCCGTCACCTCCCGGGATATCGAGGAGGCCCTCCGAGAAGAAGGTGTCTCGATCGACCGGAAGCGGATCGTGCTCGAAGAACCGATCAAGAAGCTCGGGGTATACACCGTGCCCGTGAAGCTCCATACGGACGTGACGGGAAACATCAAGGTCTGGGTCGTCAAGGAATGATCAGAATCCCACTCGATTGAGGGACACGGGTATGGGATTTCTGGAGCGGGTGCCCCCACAGAACCTCGAGGCGGAACGTTCGGTCCTTGGTGGGATCCTTCTCGAAAACCAGGCGATGCTCAACGTGATGGAGATTCTCCAGGACGAGGATTTCTACCGGGATGCCCACCGCAAGATCTACCAGGCCATGGTCGACCTTTCCGAGCGACGGGACCCGGTGGATCTGATCACGCTCACCGAGGAAATCAACCGGAAGGGCGCGCTGCAGAACGTGGGGGGAGCCGTCTACCTTGCCGCACTCGCGGACGAGGTGCCCACCGCAGCCAACATCCTCTACTATGCGAAAATCGTCAAGGAAAAATCCGTCTTACGACAGTTGATCACGGCTGCCACAGAGGTTGCCCGGCAAGGCTACGAGGAGCCCGAAGATGCGGTTGCCTTCCTCGACATCGCCGAGCAGACCATTCTGGAGATCTCACGTAGACAGCAACGACAGGGCTTCGTGCCCATCCGTTCGGTGCTGCAGGAGACGTTCGAGTCCATCGAGAAGCTCTACGCGCAGCAGGGAATGCCCTCCGGCATTGGAACCGGATTCGCGGACTTCGACCACAAGACAGCCGGTTTGCAGCGCTCGGATCTCGTCATCATCGCGGGCAGGCCGAGTATGGGAAAGACGGCCCTTGCCCTGAACATTGCCCGCAACGTTGCTGTGAACAACAGCGTTCCGGTTGCGGTCTTCTCGCTGGAGATGTCCAGGGCACAGCTGGCCACGCGCCTGCTTTGCGCAGAGGCCGGGATCGACGCATCCAAGCTGCGTTCCGGGTATCTTAAGAAATCGGACTTTCCGAAACTCACCAAGGCGGCCGAAATCCTTTCCAGGGCGCCCATCTTCATCGATGACTCGCCGAGCATGCACGTGAGGGAAATGCGCGGCAAGTCGCGGCAGATGAAGCTGGAACACGGGATCGAACTCGTTGTGGTGGACTATCTGCAACTTATGCAGGGAACGGGAAAGATCGAGAACCGCGTTCAGGAGATCTCCGAGATCTCTCGTTCCCTGAAGCAACTGGCAAAAGAGTTGAACATACCCGTCATGGCCCTTTCACAGCTCAACCGCGGGGTGGAGAACCGGCCGGACAAGAGGCCGATGCTGGCAGACCTTCGTGAGTCCGGGGCGATCGAACAGGATGCGGATCTGATCGCCTTCATCTACCGCGAGGAATTCTACTTTCGGGACAAGCCCGAGTGTCGAGGCAAGGCAGAGTTGATCATAGGCAAGCAGCGAAACGGCCCGATCGGAACGGTTCATCTGATCTTCCAGCCGGAACTCACGCTGTTCCACGATGCCGTCCGCGAACGGGACGAATAGGGCTTCCGTGGCGTAACGGTTCCCTTTTGGCCAAGGAGAAACGGGAGAGCAATGCGAACGAGCAATCTTCGGACGGCGGTCGCAATCGGCGGGGTGTTCTTTATTGTTTCCCTCCTGTCGTTCGGCTGCGGAAACCCGGAAGCACCGCAAATCACCAACGTGCGTCTTTCCTATTGGGATTCCCTGACGGGTGAAGGGAGTTGGGTACGCATCGAGGACGGGGAGGTCGCACCCCAATCGCCCGTCCGCTTCCAGGGAAACCTAACGGACAACACGGCGGTGGTGAACCCGCGGATTACCTGGATCGGCCAGCGTGGCGATGTGGATGAGGCTGGATTCACGGAGTGTTCGGACGGGACGAGAGAGTTATACGAATGCGAGATGAGCTGCGAAGAGACCCAGGCGGGATTCTTCGAGTGCAATCCCCTGCTTCTCGCCCGAAAACTGATACGGGGGGATCAGTTCCTGTTGACGCTCGTGACGAGTGAGGGCGAGAAATACGAGTTGCAGATCCGGGTGTCGGAGGCGCAGGATCTCCTCGTTCCGGAGTCGGAGAGCGATCCGATTCAGATCCAGGAAGACTACCGAATCTTCAGAGTCCTGAGCCTGACGGAGGGCCCGAATCCGTTTCTCTGGTCCCTTCTTCAGCGGAAGGTCGTCGGTGGGCCGTGGCTGCCTCTCCGTTCGGGGGACTCTCTGGCCCTCGACTCAGGGGACGAGGCGTTCCAGATCGCGATCGAGTTGCCGGAAGGGGTGGAGATGGACGGCCCTCCGTCCGCCACATGGAGTTCCCTGGTGAAGTGGAACGGAGAGTTCTTCCTGAACTGGGACGCGAGGACAGGGGACTTTGTAGAGGAGTTCCAGATTTTTGATCCGAGAGACCGGCAAGACATGATGGACGGGGTGGGGGCGTCAAC
>JAQYVQ010000519.1 GCA_030145435.1 Syntrophobacteria bacterium
GGGACGCAATGGCTGAGTCTGCACAATTCCAGAAACAGATCGAGGAACTCGAGAACAAACAGGAATGGTGGTGGGCCGCGGAAAAGAAGCGGTCCCAAAGACTCGACTACCTGCGAAAGGCGATCTGGAAGAAAGGGGCCATCGGCGGCAACTACAGCCCGGGAATCAAGATCGACATGGAGCTGGCCACCCTGTTCACGGACACTTATTTCAGTGACGATGCCAAGCACGACGAACAGATGATGAGAAAGGCGAAGGCCCTTGCACACGTGCTCGATAATATCCCCATTTTCATCACGGACCGTGCTCAGCTCGTAGGTTACGTTGGAAGCGCGCCACACACCATTGCCTGGCGTGTCGATGGGGCCAGCATGGTGAACGAAGAGGTGTACAACGAGCCCGGAATCCACGAGGAGCCCGAGCAAGAATCCCTCAAGAAGGTGGCCGACCTTTGCGCAAGATGGGCCGGAGAGGCGGCGATCGACAAACTTGCGCGCCTCCTTGATCCGGAAGACGCGGTCAAGTTCATGAGCGGCGCCATCGGGTGGGGAACCCCTACCTCGGCCTTCGGCTACTCGGGAAAAGACTATGAGTACTTCATGACCGGTAAGCGGGGCTTCCAGGATATCATCCAAGAGATCGACGCAAACCTGGAGGCGGCCGAGGAAAAAACCATCGGTGTCCCCGGTCCGGAACTCCTTCCCCTGTACAAGAAGATCCAGAACTGGGACGCTATGAAGGTCGTCCTGGAAGCTGCGATTCGGTTTGCCAATCGCTATGCCCGCCTTGCACGAATCGTGGCCGAAAACCTCGAAAGCGATCAGCAACGCAAGGAGGAACTGCTTCGCATTGCAGAGACGTGTGAGCAGGTTCCGGCCAGGACTCCAAGAAACTTGCAGGAGTCGCTTCAACTGGACCACTTCGTACAGGTCCTTGTCCGCTTCGAGGCCTTCGAGGGCGCGTGGCCGGCACGACCGGACTACTATCATGGCCCGTACTACGACAAGGATGTAAACATCGAGAAAAGGCTCAGCAAGGAAGACGCTCTAGACCTGGTAGGCGAGTTCCTGATTCGGGCCTACGAGGTAGGCATGTTCGGTCCCCGATGGGGTCGTGAAGGGCTTCAAGGGATCACCGGCACCTGGGTGTGGACCCTTGGCGGCGTGAAGCCGGACGGCTCGGATGCATGCAACGACATGACGATTGCTCTTCTGCAGGCCGCGAGGCTGGTACGCGTGTCCAACCCCACCTTTGGCTTCCGCTGGCACCCGAAGGTCAAGGACGAGGTCATGCGAGAGTGCTTCGAATGCATCCGCCAGGGCCTGGGGTATCCCTCCATGCGAAACGACCCGATTCTGGTCCACAATGCGATGCACTGGCACGGGCACCCGCTGGAGGAAGCGAGGCTCTGGGTCCACCAGGCCTGCATGTCACCCTGTCCGCCGACGAAGAACGGAGCCCAGCCGATGCGCATGGCCTCAGCGACAGCGAACTGCGCCAAGATTGTTGAATACGCCTTGAGCGACGGCTACGACCGGGTGGTGGCGATGCAGATGGGGCCCAAGACCGGGGATCCACGGACGTTCACCGATTTCGAGCAGCTCTTCCATGCATGGGTCAAACAGATGGAGTGGCTGTTCAGCACCCTGGTACGCACTGTGAACCTCGGTCGCTACATGGATCCGGAACTCTACGGTAGGCCCTTCCTTTCGGCGATCTCAGAGCGCTCCGTGGAATCCGGGCTCGACATCGTCAACCCTGAAGGGGAGCGAGGGAACTGCTGGATCACGGCCTTCACGTGGGTGGAGAACGCGGACAGCCTCGCGGCCGTGAAGAAGCTCGTATTCGATGAACAGAAGTACACCATGGATCAGTTAATGACGGCCATGGAAGCCAACTGGGACGGGTACGAAGAGATCCGGCTCGACTTCGTCAAGAACGCCCCCAAGTGGGGAAACGACGATGACTACGTCGACGACATCATGATCCGCTGTCTGCGGGAATGCGCACGCTTCTCAAAAGTGATCAAATGCCCGAGTGGAAACAACTGGCCGATCCTTCCCGAGAACGTGAGCGGGAACATCCACTATGCGAACGTGGTGGGAGCACTTCCGAACGGGCGCAGGCTCGGGGACGCGCTGTACGACGGCGGGATCTCCCCCGGACCGGGGTTGGACAAGAAAGGGCCCACCGCAGTGCTTAAGTCCTGCGGTAAAATCGACCACATCGCGGACGGGCGGGCCTTCCTCTTGAACCAGCGGCTCTCTCCGACGCAGCTCGAAGGTGAGAAGGGATACCAGCTCTGGAAGGCGTACATGAGAACCTGGGCAGATCTCGGGCTCGACCATGTTCAGTTCAACATGGTCTCGGACAAGACCCTGCGTGCCGCACAGAGGGATCCGGAGAAGTTCTCCGAGGTGATCGTCAGGGTCGCGGGCTACAGCGCTCACTTCGTAGACATCAGCCGGAAGACCCAGGACAACATCATTCAGCGAACCGTTCAGGGAATCGCCTAGCGTCCTGTCCCAGAA
>JAQYVQ010000523.1 GCA_030145435.1 Syntrophobacteria bacterium
TTGGAGTCATAATAGATGGCATCGCCCGGCTGAAGTACGTCGCTGTGCTCGCCAAGGGTGACTTCCATCTCCCCTTCCAGTACGAACAGAAACTCCTGCCCATCGTGAGAGGCGGGCTTCGGGCTCGCCAGGGTCGCCGGCTCGAGGGTGACCAGAAACGGCTCCATGTGCCGGTCTTTCATGTCGTGGCCGAGGGACTCGTACGAGTAGCCGTACTGGATCCCCCGCTTGGAGGCGAATCGGCTGACCGGTCTTCTCTCCTCTTTTCGCACCAGGGTGAAGGGCTTGTCCGGATGTTGATCGAAAAAGTAGCCGGGCCTCAAGTCCAGGGCCTGCGTGAGGCGGATCAAGGTCCCCAGGGGAGGCGAGATCAGATGGTTCTCGATCTGAGACAATACCGCGGTCGAGAGGCCGGTTCGCTCCGCCATGTCCTTCAGGGTGAGGTTGTTGTCCTCTCGAAAGCGTTTGATCTTCTCACCGATCTGGAGGTACTGCTCTTGCTCGTTCTTTTCCATCGACCCCTCAACATGCTCTGATCATAAAGGTTTCGCCGGTTGCCTTCCCTACGCCGGGTTCCCCGCCGAAGCTTACGAGCCCTTCTGTTTGAGTTCCTGGGCGTACCGAATTCCCTCTTCCAGGGCAGCCAGATTCAGGGGCAGAAATTTCTCCCTTGCCTTTGGGGAGATCATCTCCTCGAGGGCATGGGGAAACGACTCCTTGCGGAGGGCCTGGGTCCATTCGATGAAACAGCCCAAGATGATGAGGCTCGCCACCTGCGCGCTCCCCACCTTCAGGGCAAGATCGTTTGCCGGCACGGGAACCACCTGGATGTCGTTGCGCGAGACCGCTTCTTCCGGGATCAGGGAACTGTTGTAAAACAGGAACCCGTCCTTTTGAATCGATGGAAGAAACCGCATCAGGGAGGCCTCGTTCATGATGATGCCCGTGAGGGGGGAATCGGTAATCGGAGAACCCACCTCTTCCGACGACACGATCACGTTGCAGTTGGCCGTCCCGCCTCTCATCTCCACGCCGTAAGCCGGCATGAAGGTGACGTGAAAGCCCTCGTCCATCCCCGCCTCTGCGAGCAGGTTGCCGATGAAGAGCACGCCCTGTCCGCCAAATCCAGCAATCACCACATCGTGATACATCCCTAACCCCTTTTCCCTTTGCCCTTTCGCCTTTGCCCTCTTACAAGTGATCCGCTATCTCACGCTCTTTGTAGACGCCCAGGGGGAAATAAGGGATCATCTCTTCTTCGACTCGCTTGCAGGCATCTCCCGGGCTCATCTTCCAGTCCGTGGGACAGGAGGACAGGACCTCCACGAAGCTGAACCCCATACCCTCTTTCTGCATGCGGAACGCCTCCCGGATGCTTTTCTTCGCCTTCATCAGGTTCGCCGGCTTGTCCACGGCCACCCGGGCAACATAGGCAGACCCTTCCAGCGTGGCCAGCATCTCCGCCATCCGGATCGGGTACCCATCCTGCTGGAAGTCCCGCCCGTAGGGAGACGTCGTTGTCACCTGGCCCAGCAGGGTCGTGGGGGCCATCTGTCCCCCTGTCATCCCGTAGGTGGTATTGTTGACGAAGATGATCGTAATGTTCTCCCCGCGGTTGGCCGTGTGGATGATCTCCGCCGTCCCTATCGCGGCCAGATCCCCGTCTCCCTGAATCGAGAACACGATCTTGTCCGGATGGACCCGCTTGACGCCCGTCGCCACAGCGGGTGCTCTCCCGTGAGGCGCCTCGACGACATCCACATCGAAATAGTTGTACATGAAGACGCTGCAGCCCACAGAGGCCACACCGATGCAGGTGTCCTGCAACTCGTAATGGTCGATCGCCTCCGCCACGAGGCGTTGAATCAGCCCGTGGTGGCACCCAGGACAAAAATGAGAGGGCGTATCCTTCAGGCTCTTGGGGTGATCAAACACGAGTTTCATGGCTGTTTCCTCGCTCCATGTCCGTGGGTTTCGGAAAAGACCCGTACACGGACTTGATCTTCTCGAGTATCTCGTTCGGTTTCGGCAGGGATCCGGCTCCGCAGGGTCTGCCGTGGAAGGAGACCTCGGCACCCGGCCCGACGGCGAGACGAACGTCCTCGAGCATCTGGCCTGCATTGAGTTCCACGACCAGGTACTTCTTCGTCGTCTCCGACGTGCTGCGCAGGACCTCCTCCGGAAAGGGGTACAGGCTGATCGGTCGAATGAGCCCCACGCGAAGGCCAAGATCACGTGCCATCTTCTGAGAGGTCTTGCAGATGCGGGCGGCCGTCCCAAAGGCCACGAGAATCAGGTCCGCATCCTCGATCTCCTTCGTTTCATACAGGACCGTTTCCTTCTTGACCCGTTCGTATTTCTCGACCAGCTTCCAGATGTGTTTCTCGAGTTCCCCGTCATCAAGATAGAGAGACTTGATCACATTCTGGGGTCGGCCCCCTTTCCGTCCGGTGAGTGCCCAATCCTTGGGCGGCAACTCCATCGGCGGAGGCAGCTCGCGAAGCAGGGGTTCCTTCATCTGGCCCAGTACCGCGTCACCGAGGACCATCACCGGGTTCCGGTATATGTCCGCATAGTCAAAGGCCCGAGCGGTGAGGGCGTACAGTTCCTGCACCGAGTCCGGGGCCAGAACGATTACATGATAGTCCCCGTGGCCGCCCCCTTTCACCGCCTGCCAGTAGTCTCCCTGTGAGGCCGAGATCCCGCCCAGGCCGGGCGAGCTCCGGGATATGTTCACGATCACGCCCGGAACCTCCGAGCCGGCCATGTAGGAGATCCCCTCCTGCTTCAGGGAGATGCCCGGGCTCGAAGACGAGGTCATGGCCCTCACGCCGCTCGCTCCGGCCCCGAGCACCATGTTGATCGCCGCGATCTCGCTCTCCGCCTGAAGGAAGACCCCGCCTATCTTCGGCAGCTCTTGAGAGAGATACTCCGGGATCTCGTTCTGCGGGGTGATCGGATAGCCGAAGTAATATTTACATCCCGCGTCCATGGCTCCCATGGCGACGGCCTCGTTTCCTTTCACCAGCTTTCTTTTCATCAGGCTCTCTTCTTTGCTGCGGGTTCTTGGATTCGCTTACCGCCAGACACGGATGCAGACATCCGGGCACATTTCCGCACACAGGGCACAGCCCGTACACATCTCCATGTCGGTGATCTCGACGGGTGGATACCCCTTCTGGTTGTAACGCTTTTCAACAACCATGATCTTCTTGGGGCACACCTCGATGCAGAAATGACAACCTTTGCAACGTTCTCTGTCTATGGATACCTTTGCCATCTTGGAAACCCTCTGTTGCCGGATCGATTTTTGCGTATCAGGAAAAGTTAGCATTTCCAGTGCCTTGGTGTCAAAACCCGGGCTTGCGCCCGGGTAGTGGCAGGTGGCAAGTGGCCAGTGGCCCTCCCCATCTGCCAACCAGTTCTCTTGCCCGTGCCCGCGCCCGAAAGACCGAAAAGGGAGACACGGCTCTTCTTGGATGCACCGGATGAGAAAAGGGCTGCGTCCCCTCTTCTTTTTCTCTCAGCTCGATTCTTCCGAGAACAGCAACTGGGACAGGGTTCTCTTGTAATGGCCGATCTTCTCCCGGCCTGC
>JAQYVQ010000562.1 GCA_030145435.1 Syntrophobacteria bacterium
GCCGAACTGGTGTCGTGTCTGGCGGCATTCTCGCTGCGGGCTTCTGCTATCATCTTTGATATCCGCATGGGCCCACCCGGCGAGTTCATCCGGATCGGCAAGACGGAGGGGGATCGGCGTTAGATCTTTTAACCGAATGAACGAGAGGGAAGACGAGATGGTTGAAAACGTATCTGGAATTCTCAAACGAGCGAAGGTTCTTGCTGCCGTGGCATTTGCCGGCTTGGCTTTCTGTGCATTCGCGCCGGCTGTGTCGGCAGAAACCGTAGAAGAAGGGCCTCTCAAGCGGAATGGCTGGGAGATATCGGTCATTCCCTATCTGTGGGTGCCCTCAATCGACGGCACCATAACGCTCAGGGGGCAAAAGGAAGACGTGGATGTTAATCCCTTAAACATTGTGGATGAGCTTTTGGAGGACCTTCAACTTGCTGTGATGGCGGATTTTGAAGTCCGCAAGGACCGGGTCGGACTGTTTGTCAGCACCTTCTTTATTGACGTGCGAGCTGAAGAAAACAAGACGATCCTACCCGGCACCATTCTAGACGAAGACATCAAGGCCGATGTCACCATGGAAATCTTCATCATGGGATTTGGGGTCTATTATCAACTGGGGCCCTACGAACTTCGAAAAGGAGCGAGCGCCGGGACGCCGAGGGTAACCGTTGAGCCTTATCTTGGAGGGCGCTGGTCTGACATAGACGTCAAGCTTGACGTCATCGCCACTCGATCTCGATCCTTGCACGACGATGTGGCCTGGGCCGACCCTATGTTCGGTGCCAGAACCCTTTGGGAACTCAACCCCCACTGGAACGTCGTGATCGGTGGGGATGTGGGCGGGTTTGGCGTCGGTTCTGACCTGGCCTGGTCAGTCACCGGTCTTGTGGGCTATCGGTTTCACTTCTCCAAGCGAATCATGGGAAATGCGGTGTTGGGCTATCGGGCCCTGTACCAGGACTACGAGAGAGGCAGTGGAACCGACAAATTTGAGTATGACATAACCATGCACGGGCCAGTCGCGGGGCTTAGCATCGGTTTTGGACAATGGTAAGAGAATAAAGGGAGGAGGCGCGCAAGGAGCGCGAAACTGGGGAGGACTCCCCGGGGCAGCCATCAACGGAAGAGGTGCCAGGGCCCTTTTTCGTAATCTTGAAAAGAAAAAGGGAGAACGCTCCAGTGGACAGTTTGATAGGGCATGCTCTTTCCGTCTTCATGGGGTTTTTTGCCATCATGAACCCGCTCCCGAACATACCGATCTTCCTCAGCCTGACTGCGGACGATACGCCCGAAGTCAGAAAGCGTGTTGCGGCGAAAGCGTTGGTGATCGCGTTTCTCGTGACCGCGGTGTTCTGCCTGTTGGGCAAGATGATCTTTCACCTGTTCGGCATCACCCTTCCGGCGTTTCGGATCGCCGGCGGGGTCCTGGTGGCAATGATCGGATTCCAGATGCTCCACGGCAAGCAGTCGAGCGTTCACCATCCGGCCGGGGAGGATCAGAAGGTGAGCGAGGAGGCGGCTATGAGTGTCGCGGTGACCCCCCTGGCCGTACCGATTCTTGCCGGCCCGGGCTTGATCACAACGGCAATGAACTTCGCTTCCACCGGCGGCATAGAGGAGATAATGATCACGATCGTAGCTCTTGCCGCCATCTGCCTGATTGTGTACGGGGCTTTCGTTTCCAGCCAGCGTCTCCTGGGCATTCTGGGCCAGGCAGGGTTGGACGTAATTACGCGAATCATGGGTCTGATTCTGGCCGTCATCGGGGTTCAGATGCTGATCCAGGGCATTTCCGGTGCCATCGCAGCGGGCGCATGAGCAGCGCGGCGCTCATCCTGCCGGTGGGCTAGTGATCTGCCGACAGCCCGATCTCCCTCATGAGAAGAACGGGTACGTATGAGTGAAGGTATATCTACAGGGGCCATCTTTCTGACCCTGCACGTCCTAATCCAGGTCGGGCTCATCATGAGGGTGCTGTTGCGACCTCATCGGGACCCGGCTTCGCGGATCGCCTGGGTAGTGGTTATCATCGCCTTGCCGGGGCTGGGCATCCTGGCTTACATCCTGTTGGGAGAAACGAACATCGGCCGACGCCGCGTGGGGCGGATGCACGAGGTCCTCTCACGGCTGCCAGATGTGGCCGACGCTGCAGGGGCGGATGCAACGAATCTGCAGGTCCAGGTGCCGGAACGCTACGCGCACCTGTTTCAACTCGGAAAATCGGTCAACGGCTTCGACCCGGTGGGCGGCAACCGGGCGCACTTGATGCAGGATTCGAACGCGACCATCGCAGCCATGGTGGCCGACATCGATGTCGCCAAGGACCATGTCCATCTGCTGTTCTACATCTGGCTTCCGGACAACAACGGCTGCAAGGTGGTGGAGGCGCTGAAGCGAGCTACTGCACGCGGCGTCACCTGCCGGGCCATGCCGGACGGTCTTGGCTCGCACATCATGATCGGGTCGGAACACTGGCAGGACATGCGTGATGCGGGCGTCCGCCTGACCAGCGCCTTGCCGATCGGCAACCCGCTGTTGCGGGCCCTGAAGGGTCGGATCGACCTTCGCAATCACCGCAAAATCGTCGTCATAGACAATCACATCACCTATTGCGGAAGCCAGAATTGTGCTGACCCGGAGTTTCGTGTCAAGGCAAAGTATGCGCCGTGGGTGGACGCCATGATGCGCTTCGAGGGACCTATCGCCCGCCAGAACCAATACCTGTTCGCCAGCGACTGGGAGGCCGGAACGGGCGAAGATATCAGCCATCTGCTAAAGCAGCCCCTCCCGCCGGCTCAGCCCGGAGTGCCGGCGCAGGTGATCGGGACTGGGCCCACAGTTCGCTACTCCGCCATGCCCGAGATGTTCGAGTCGCTGATGTACACCGCCCGCCGCGAGTTGGTCATCTCGACTCCGTACTACGTTCCCGACGAGCCCATGCAGGCTGCGCTGTGTGCGAGTGCCCGCCGCGGGGTCGATACCACCATTATTTTTCCTGCGAGGAACGACTCATGGATCGTCGGTGCAGCAAGTCGAAGTTATTACGGCGATCTGCTCGCTGCCGGTGTCCGCATCTTCGAATACGAGGGCGGGCTATTGCATACCAAGTCCCTGACCCTTGACAGGGAAGTAACGCTGATTGGTTCCGCTAACATGGACCGCAGAAGCTTCGAACTCAATTACGAGAACAACATCTTGTTCTACGACAGGTCGCTGACTGCCGACATGCGTGAACGGCAGGAAAGCTACATCGCCAAATCCAAACCGATCACTGGCGAAATGGTGGAGCGCTTGACCTGGCGCCGCCGGCTCTGGAACAATGCCATTGCCATGCTCGGGCCTGTGCTGTGAACCCGTACCTGCCAAGTCGCCGGTTCAGCCAACCCGCCGCCGCAGGTGGCCGGCATTAAGGTACGCTACATGTGCTCTTTCCTCCAAAACGAATACTTCGACCTCGCCGCAGGGCTTGGTTTTTACGTCACGGACATCAACCTGGATCTGGAGACCGAAGATGCCGTAGAGGGGGAAGGGTGGAGGAGTAATTGAAGAAGGTCCCTGACACCTTTAGGGAAGGAGTTTCTCATGATACGGAAAGCACATCGGTTCATGCCATCGGCTCTGCTCCTCATGATCCTCCCCATGTTGTTGAACGCGGGTTGCGGGCCCTCTAAGTACACGGTCGCCTTCAGCGAATACACCCTTCCTTTCGTCACCGTGAGAGAGGCGGATTTCCGCTGCGGACCGGTGGATCTCCCCCTGACAGAGGAAAGCAGGGGGAAGATCGCGACATTCTTACAAAGGGGTGGCAATTGGGGCAACTACGAATTCCTCGATTACAACACGCCCACCTATTACGAGAAACTCCTTGACCTGTTGTCCGACCCGAAATTTCTCCACAGCAGCAATTTCAGAGAGGAGACGGCGATCGATCAGGTTTCGGCACAAATGAAGCCGTGGTTCCACAACCCGATCATCTACCAGATTATCGATGGCACGAAGCAGCATCCTTCTGTTCCCAACCCGATCTGCGTTGCCGACGGAAAGTACTGGTGGATCTTCTACACGGGAAAGAGACTCGCAGACAGCGGAGATCTCGAGATCACAAAGGTACTGATCAATGCGCCTCTATCGAGGACGATGAAGCACTATCAAAAGATCAAGGAGGCCGCCACGGTTTCTCCCGCAAAGGATTTGGCGGGAAAGGGCCCTCCGCAGACGTACGCCGATGCGAAGAAAGAACCGAAGACCCCGCAGGACATGCATAGCGCTCTTGTGCGGCACCTCATGCAGGTGTCTGACGTGCAGTTGGTGGCACGATTGAAGGATGCCCGGCTCGGGCACGCGGCGGCTCACGGCGTCCGGGTCTTCATCCCGGATGTGCATTTGCTCAGTAAGGACCGGGTCAAGGACTTCAAATACGCCACCAACTATGTGGATGTCTTGACCGAGGTGGCCGGAAAACTGATCAGCTTCAAACAGGCTGCCACGGGTGTAGGCGTTCCGGTGACGGTTTATCAACTAGGGGATTTTGTTGATCTGTGGCGCGAAGACCCGATGTATTTCAAGATGAAAAAGGCGGCGGAAAAGACGGAACTCAATGTTCAGAAGGTATTGGAGAGCCACTTGACTCTCACCCAGCGGCTCTTCGGACCGGAACTCGGGACCCGGCGAGTGCTGGGAAACCATGATTTCGACATCCATGAGCTCGAGACCGGCATAGGTGTGGAATTGCGTTACTACTTTCCTTATGACCGAGAGAGCTATCCGGTTGCAGTCGCCCTTCACGGGGATGTATTTGATACCCGCGAGAGGCGCATGAGTGAATGGCTAGAGCACGCTGGCGTGTATCACTTCGGGCCCAAGGTCGAGCAGAAGGTGTACGACCTCGAAGACCTGTCAGCGAAGATCGTTCAAGATCATCAGGGCAAGGACTACAAGGATCACATTCAACTCGCAGAACCGGCGTCCCTCGGCAAGTCGGCCCACGTTAGGGATGAGCGGAACCTGTTGAAAGAGGAGCTGGCCCAGAGCCGCTTCAACGTTAAGGTAGCGGGAGACCCCAGCGTTCCGGAGGGCCTGTTCAAGTTCCTTCCCGAAGCAGAGTACGTAGCCGGCATCATTAACGATCAAACCGGCTGGGACCTGCGTTTGGTCGTGATCGGGCACACCCACCATGCGCGGATCGCGGTGGATGAGAGGGCCGAAAAGGACGGTGGGTCGAAAAGGGGATTCTTTGCGTTGGTGGATTGTGGGGCCTGGCTGGAATCAGGCAACCTCGGTGGGCAGATCGTGCGTAACGCCCAGATAGGGGTTCTCTACGACAACGACGTACGGATCTATCAGCTTTCCCCAAAACAATGAGGCTGTGCTGGAAAAACGCTATGGCGCTACTCATAGCAGCCAAAGCTAGGAATGCCGTTATGAAGCGTTTGGCATATATCCTAACTCGGTGGGTTCCTCTGACACTCCTCATTTGTTTATTGCCACTCTCGAAGGAAGCGTCTTCACAGGTGGATACCCGGCATCAGGAATCCTCCACGGCCAAGGCGGAAAGTGGCCCGGGAAAACCATCCGTCGGGACAAAGTCCGGCTACCAACATACCGGCATTGAGGGACCAACCAGCGTCGGCGCCGAACTCCGGCACGCCGACGAAATCAAGGAGTCTTCGTTCCGGCTCACCGGTATCGATAAGGCCTCGAACCCCTGGTATGACTTCAAGAAACGAGCAAATGATAAAGTTGGCTTGCAGTTCGGGGTTCATTATGCCGCGCTTTATCAGGGAGCAACTTCCAGCCTGGGGGAGCAGCAAGCCGCCTCCGGGAAACTGGATCTCTCGATGCAATGGACATTATTGGGGCGGAAGACGGGATATGCAGGCACTTTGGTCGGTAAAGTCGAGTATCGCCATCGCCTGGGCACCCAAATCCCACCCTCTGAACTCGCACAAGAACTGGGCGCTCTGGTCACGACCGCGTACACCTACAGTGACTGGGGTCTGGGAGTCCCAATTCTCTACTGGCGTCAACAATTCCTCACGAACCGTCTTCAGGTCGCCGTGGGAAAGATCGATCCCACGGATTTCTTTGACCAGATGAAGCTTGCCACGGCGCAGACCGGCTTCTTGAATGGCTTCTTCCAGGTGAGTCCCACGATCGCCTTTCCGGATCAGGGACTGGGCGCGGTGGCAGGGGCGATGCCCACAGATCAGCTGTACGTCCTGGCTGGAGTGAGCGATGCCAATGGCGATCCGACCCGCGCCGGGTTCGACACCTTCTTTGAAGATTCCGAATACTTTACTGCGGCCGAGGTCGGCTATTTCAGTTCCTACGAACAACGGTACTACGACAACATCCATGTCACTGCCTGGCATGTGGATGAGCGTGAGACGGCCAAGACCCCCGAAGGATGGGGCGTTTCAGCCTCGGTTAGTTGGCTTTGGGGAGACCGGTGGCTGCCTTTTCTTCGTGGAGGTTACTCGGAGGGTGAAGCTGCACCGTTACAGGGAGCCGTGAGTGCAGGTCTCGGAATACGATTCAGTACCCACGATGTGCTCGGGGTTGGGTTGGGCTGGGGACGCCCCTCGGACAGAACGCTAAACGACGAGTACGTGGCAGAACTCTTCTACAGGCTGCAATTGACCCAGCGCCTGGCCATTACTCCAGATGTTCAGGTCATTGTCGACCCTCCTCTCAATCCCGACGAAGACGTAATCGGCGTGTTTGGCATAAGAGGAAGACTCTCATTCTAAGAGATGGTAAGCACGCTCTACGGAAAGAATCCGACATGAATTTTCATATGGGCGATCTGACCGCCATTTCAGATATGGACGGGGAATTGATGTCGGATGTGAATTCTGTGCTGTTCATATTTCTCTGACATACATTTACTCAAGAATAGCAGATGAGGATTTCAGATTTCTCTTATTTATGCTGAACGTGGGTCGCCCCTCCTAATTGCATGTATCACGCACATAGTGTCAGTCCCGAAGGGCAGCCTGCGAGGACCGCCAACCGATCGATGATCAGTCCTTCCACGGTCCGAGAACATGAAGATATTCAGATGATATGTTGAGTCCCCGCCAATTGGGTAGGGCTGGCCGTTATGAGCAGCCTATGGTGCAAAAAGGGACCGGCTGGGAATGTAGATAACTGCGTCATAGGGTCATTCCCCACCCATCTGGCAAGGCTGAAGAATTTGAACGCTTATGTGTACCCCAGGGGGAAGAGTGGCAGGGATGACCATCTGCTCGTAATGTTGAGTCTTACGCAAGGTTTGGTGTCCGCAGGTGTATAGCTCGCATTCGAAGACCGTCTCATAAACTTGTGCCCCTTCTGTGAATTCTATAACGAATTACTAGTTAATAGAAATTTGCTTGACCTGCACAGAGTAGCTCTGATATAGTAACTTCACCTTGTGAACTCCGATTTATCCCACCCAATCTCATCCAAGAAAGGAGTAACAAAGCATGTTCTTTCGCACCTCGGTGGAAAAAGGAGGTTCCATGAAGAGAATTAAATGTGTCCTGC
>JAQYVQ010000114.1 GCA_030145435.1 Syntrophobacteria bacterium
GAAAGGGCCACGTCTGCGTTGGACTCGTCCTCCGCCTTCTTCGCCCCCAGGGCACTCGCGGCTCGTTCCAGGCGGGCTGCCTTTCCCTCAAAGTGGGCCGCGATCTTCTGTTCGCACCCGTGGTCGAGCTCGGGCTTCTTCGGAATGTTGCCCGGGATGTTGTCGATGGGTATCCACTCGCCGCGGATCGGCTCGTTGCCGGAAAAATGGACGTAGTTGTAGAGCAGGATGTTGTCCCAATGATCGTCTGCCGGGTTTCCTTCGATCCAGATCTCCTGCTTGGACATCAGACAGTCGCGGTTCAGGTAGGTAAGGCGCAGATGGGGTTGATCGTCTTTCTCGACACACTGAGCGCCCAGCCCCTCGGCGATGGCCGAGAAATCATGCGATTCGATCCGTTCCCGGATGTGGTCCGCTGTGATCTTGTAAAGGTCGCGCTTTACGTAGACGCCCTCGCTCTGCTGCTCGTGGATCCTCTTGCCCAGCTCCTCCAGCACTTCCTCGGTCAGGTAGGGGCAAGTCTCCAGAGGCTTCTTCTCCACGATCACACAGGTTGCAAAGGCTAGGCAGGTCTGAAACCCGCACTCCTTGCAGTTCGTCCCGGGTGTTGCCTTGTAGAGTTCGATGGCACTGACCGGCTTCATGATGGCCTCGTCTCCTCACAGGCGTTCATTACTCAGATCCCGTGTCAGGCCACGGGATAACCTCCTCTTGTTCTGATGAGTCCCGGCGTCCGGAGGATGCCCAGACAGGTTCACCCGAACCAAGGAAGAGGCGGTGTTGAACTCGACGGAGTGCGGAGGGTCAGGGGATCAAGACCGCGGCTGCCACACACGTTGTCCAGAGCCCTGATTTGTGCCCGATCGCCGACTGCGTGACGTTGCGGGTTCGTATGATCTTGCCGCTGATACGCCAGATCTCTTTCTTCTCGTCGTAATTCTGATCAGGGTCGAAATCCACGCCCAGGATCGTTGCCAGCATCGAAGCGGCCAGGTCTTCGGCGTACTCACCCGCAACCTCATCGGTTTCGCCGAAGGCGTGATGCTCCGAGAGATAGCCGTATTGTTTGGGGTCCGTGGGTATGGCGAGTCCAATCGAGGCCGAGATCAGCCGATGTGGCTCCTGGGTGCAGATCTCGCTCATTACCGTGTGCACCACCTGTCCCGGGTTCAGTATCTTCAGGGCCGCGGAACGGGAGACGATCTTGCATCCTGGAGGATAAATGCTCGACACCTTGATGAGATTGAACGGAGCGATGCCCGCCCGACGGAAGGCAAGCTCCAGGCTCGTGAGCTTCTCCTTGTGTCGGCCGACCCCTTTGGTCAGGAACATCATCCTGGGAACGTACATTCCGCCAAGTCCCTTCTTCGGAGAGGTTGTGTCTAAGAGTTTCAATCAGGATACGAACTACGTAAACATCATATTATAAAGGGATCTTGCCAGGAAGGCAAAAAGGAGGCAGAAAGGAGCCGTCATTCCCGCGAAAGCCGTCATCCCCGCGAAAGCGGGGATCCAGTGGCACAGCTGGCCTGTGCCACCCGGCGTTCCAAGGTGCCGGGGGACGGCCACGCTTCGCCCGCAGGCTCCGCTCTAGAGGCTGAACAGGTTCGTGCCGGCCGGGGACTGCCGGACCTTGCCCTTCCTTCCGATCACCTCCTCGGTCGTCATGACTGCCAAAGTGTCCGGATCGTCCTCCACGCGGGCGAGGAACCTTGCTCCCCCCGGCATTCGGCCGATGACGAATCCGTAGCCCGGCTCTCCTCCCTGATATCCGACCGTGTAGGTCTCCACTGTGGCCTCTCCTTCCGGTGCCTCGACGATCTCCGGGGCCTCGAGGGCCTCGAGTTCACGGAAGAAGGGCTCCTTGTCCACCCGCTTCCATGCCTCCGGGCACGGCCCGCTCCGGTATGCGCCGACCCCGTGCTTGCTCAGGAACCAGCTCACGGACTGTACGAGCCCTGTTTTGCCCGGTTGTTCCCGGAGGATTTCCGCCATCCGGCAGACGGCGTGCAGGCTGTAGTTGTTCCCCGGCCCGCCGAAGTTCGACATGCCGCCTGTCACGGTAAGGGGTCTCGGGTCGGTAGGGTCGATCTCCAGGGCATCCCGCACGATGCGCGGCACACAGGGGAAACAGCTGTAGAGGTCGAGGAAGTCTACCTCGTTCAGAGGAGTGCCGGCTTGGGCCAGGGCCATCTCCACGGCGGCTTTTGCGCAAGGGGAGTCATACAGGTTTCTGCGGTGGGTCACGTACCAGAGGTCATAGGCCTCACCGAAACCGACGGGACACACGTATTTCTCTTCCGGGATCTTCCTGCGCCTGGCCTCGGCCAGGCTCATCATAAGGACCGCAGAAGACTGATCCGTGAAGATCATCGAGCACATCAGCTTGGTGTAGGGGAAGGCGACCATCCGGTTTCGGTCCGAGACCGTACAGAAATCCTCTGCGCTCCGCTCCTGTCGGAACCACGCATACGGGTTTTGCGCGGCCACACGGCCCATCTCGGCACAGAGATCGGCGATCTCCTGCCTGTGTTCCTCCAGGGTCTGCCCCTTCTCGTGGCGGCGGGCATTCTCGAACAGGGCGTAGACGTCGGACGGGACGATCAGGCCGTGTTGTTCCTCGATGGGTGTGGATGCGTGCCGCGTATCACCCATCAGGTCCAGGGTGCCCGGCTCGCGTTTCCAGGGCGGGCGTTCTCCGCATTTACGAGCCGCGGACCTCGACGCATACGATTCGGCGCCGCCGATCAGGGCGATCTTCACCTCCCCTTCGGCGATCTTGTCCGCGGCTTGCCCGAGCAGCCACTGCGGTCCACAGGCCCCTACGCTGGTGTACCACCCGATGCCCGGCTGTGCGCCGATCCTCTCCGCCACCGTGGCCGGCGGATCCTCGTACGACCAGGACAGGATGTTGACCACGCCCAGCATATCGACATCAGTGAGTGCCCCCTCCGCCCCGGCGTCCTCCGCGGCCCTTCGGCCGGCCGCTTCGATCAGGTCCGCGGGCTCTCGGAGCTCTTCCATGGTCTTCGGCCTGTTGACGGTCTGGCCCACGCCTACGATGACGGGAATGCGTTCAGGGTCCATAGAGTTCGTCCTCCTTCGCTCTCTCTTGGTTGTCCTGCGGCCCATAAGTTCGCACAAGACCCAAGCATAAATCAATTCCGGCCACGACCCGGTCCACACAGATGGGCTGCAGTCCTCCCGTCCAGAGCGTGGCCATGTGAAAAAGCTATCCTGGACTCTCCCAAAGGAGAGATTGTATAATCCGCTTCCATGGACTCTCGAGAAAAGGCGCTGCAAAGCTGGGTTCAATCGTTCCCATACGATCGATACCGAAACTATCCCGGTTTTCCGTCTGAACAGGCCCATCGCGTGCACATGGACGGCCTTCTGGAGGAAGGTCCACACATACGGAAGATATGGCTTGGAGATGACCCCTCTCCCAGAGGCCTGTTGAGGGTCGTCGATCTGAAGTGGGATGAGAGCATCTACAAGGTGAGGATGGGCCATCTGACACACACCCTTGGCCCGATTTCCACGTTTTCAATACGAGACGCGCTGGCGGACGCCGGTTACTGCCATGTTGTCACGCGGGTCGATGCATCTGACTTCACCCTGCAGCGACGTCTGCTCGAAGAGGGCTTCTTTCTCGCAGATACCCTTCTGACCTACATCACTTTACCCCTGTCCGATTGGCCAGCGGACAAGAAATGCCCGACACTCGACCCGCCCTTCGTCATCCGTGACTACGAACCCCGGGATCGCAGGGGAGTACTCGAGGTCATACATCGCATGTACTCCCGCTATCCGAGCCGATACTATCTGGATCCGTTTCTGAGAGAACACAGTGCCGAGAGATATACTTCGTGGATGGAGAAGTACCTGGACGGAGAGGCAGACAAGACCCTCGTCGTAGAGTTGGATGGGAAAGTGACGGCATTCCTCTCCTTCAAGTACGATAGAAGGCTGTACCAGCGCACTCAAATTCGATGCTATGGCGCCGGGATCGGCGCATCCAGCGCAGAAGGAAGAGGTGCATACAGTCGCATCCTTTACGACGCGATTCAATATGCAGCCGAGATGGGTGCGGAATACGGTGAATTCGACACCCAGATCGACAACTACGGTGTGCTCCGTATTTACCATCAACTGGGACTGAGGTATGTGAGGGCCCAACACACATTTCACTTGCACCTGCCCCCATTGAGCCTGCAAGAATAGATCAATACCGGCCGATTGTATTCATACAATGCCGAAAAAAATTGCTTTCATCTGGATCCTTGTCCTCTCTCTCCTCGGCTGCCGCGAGAAGCGGGACTTCGTGGAAGACCGGCAGGGGGTCCTCTCACCGGCCGAACAGGATCGTCTCGTCCGGTTTCACAGAACACTGCTGAGAGCGCTCGACATACACTTGAAGCTGGTCGTGCTCGATGAGAAACCCGGCGATGTACATTTAATCACGCTTGACGTTAATCACGCTCTGCGTTAATGTTTAGGCATGATCAAATCCTTCAAGTGTGCCGATACCGAATCGCTCTCAAAAGGCGTCCGCGTTAAACGCTTCGTGAATATCGCAACGATAGCCCGAAGGAAGCTGAGACAACTCGAAATTGCCGGCCGA
>JAQYVQ010000602.1 GCA_030145435.1 Syntrophobacteria bacterium
GGCTGTCAACCAGCCAGGTTCTGCAGGGTACGGGAGGGTCTGCCATGTACTTCAACGAAGAGCACAACGCCCTGAGACAGACGGTCCGGAAGGTTGTGGACACGGAGATCAACCCGAACATGGACGCCTGGGAGGAAACGACCGCTCCCCTCCATGAGCTGTTCAAGAAAATGGGGGATCTTGGCCTGCTGGGCATCTGCTACGACCCGGCGTACGGGGGCCAGGGGCTCGACTACTGGTTCGACACCGTCTTCCTCGAGGAGATCGGGCACATCCAGGGTGTCGGTGTCCAGGGCGCGATCGCGGACCAGACCCACAGGCCACCCCGGCACTGCACGAGTTCGGGAGCGAGCGTCTGAAAGAGGCCTTCCTGAGGCCTGCCATAGCGGGTGAAATGGTTGCTGCCATCGCCGTGACCGAGCCGGGGGCCGGGTCCGATGTGGCCGGACTCAGAACAAGGGCGAAGAAGGACGGAAATGCATACGTCATCAACGGCACCAAGACCTTCATCACAAACGGGGTCCAGGCCGACTTCGTCGTTGTCCTGGTGCGATCAAGCGATGCGCCCGGGTACCACTCGTTCAGCCTCTTCGTCATTCCCAAGGGGACCCCCGGATTCAGTGTGAGCAAGGAACTGGACAAGCTCGGTTGGCGGAGCAGCGACACGGCGGAGTTGTTCTTCGATGATGTCAGGGTGCCGGAAGAGAACCGCATCGGGGAGGAGGGGGAGGGCTTCATCTATCAGATGAAGCAATTTCAGCATGAGCGGTTTGCCGCGCTGCCGATGTCTTACGTAGGCGCCGGGGATGTGATCGACATGACGGTGGAACATATCAAGCAAAGGGTCGTCTTTGGTAAGCCCCTGAGCAAACAACAGGTCCTGAGGCATCGAATCGCGGATTGGCTCACCGAGATCGAGTGCCTGAAGCAGCTGACCTACCACATCGTGCGCATGAAGATCAGCGGTATGGACGTTACCCGGGAGGTGTCGATGGGAAAGCTCATGTCCGGGGAGATGTTGAAGCGGATTACGGATGGTTGTTTGCAGATGTACGGGGGCATGGGCTTCATGAATGAAACGCTGATTACACGGTATTATCGGGATGTTCGCGCCGCGTCGATCGCAGGGGGAACCGACGAGATCATGCGGGAGGTGATCGCGAGGCTGGAAGGGCTCTAGCCTCGCACGCCTTTGTGATACCGGTAGAGGTGTGCCAGGGCCCTCGCAGACCTCTCGTGAGACGGGAAAGTCGGAAGCCCGGCCCTGCAGAGACGGGTCATGAGAGAGGTGCCCCGGGTCGTGAGATCCGTGTCCCCCCCGGCGAAATCCACGGTGAAGACCGTCGGCTTTCGTTGTCCGTTCTTCTTCACGAACTCGATGACCGACGGGGTAGAGTCCGGTTCGTCCCCCATGTGAAAGGAAGACCGGGGAATGATCCGATCCGCCACGATCATGCTGACACCGGGATCCTCATAACCCATCTCCATGACCTCGGTAAAATGGTCCGCATCATCGTAGGCTCGCCAGTTGTCGAGGGGGTTGCCGGGGATGGAGCCCACGGCAGGCATGATCTTCCGTAATTTTTCCATGGTGGTGCCGGACAGTGGAGGCACGTCGAGTCCCTGCCGAATGCAGGCGTCACCGTTGACCACGCTGTGCCCTCCCCCTCCTCCCACGAGGAACACACCTTTTCCGCGCGGGGCGGGCAAGAGGGTGAGGCTCATGATTGTGTCCGCCCACTCGTCCATCGAACGGACCCGAGCCACTCCGCTCTGACGAAAGAAGGCCCCCCACAGATGGTTCGCACCGGCCATGCCGCCCGTGTGGGAAACGGCCGTCGACGCCCCCACATCGCTCTCGCCCCCCTTCCAAATGACGAGGGGCTTCTTCCGGTTGACCTCGCGGGCGAGGTGCAGGAACTCCCGGGGGTTCGGCACGCTCTCCAGGTACATGGCAATCGTGCGAACCTCCTCGTCTTGGGCCATGAACTCGAGGTAGTTCATGGCGCTCAGGACCGCAGCGTTTCCTATGCTCACGGCCTTGGCGATTCCCAGGCCGAGGGAACATAAGTATTCTGTGATGCGCTGGGTGATGGTGCCGCTCTGGGAGATGACGCCGACCGGGCCGGGCAATCCGGGGATGGCCCCCCAGGCAGTGAGATGCGCGGCCGGGCTGTACGGCCCCATGCAGTTCGGGCCGACCACGGAAAGCCCTTCTTGTTTCGAGAATGCGGCCAGCCTCTCCTCCAGGACTCTTCCTTCCTCGGTTCGGAGCTCTTTGAATCCCGAGGTGAGGATGTGGATGTGCCTTGCCCCGATGCGCGCACATTCCTCGAGAACGTCCAGGACTGCCGCAGCGGGCAGGCATACCATGAC
>JAQYVQ010000138.1 GCA_030145435.1 Syntrophobacteria bacterium
GTCTTCAACCAGGCCGTGATGGAACTCGGGGCCATGGTGTGTAAGCCGATCCGGCCCGATTGCCCTGCATGTCCTGTCATGGCGGTCTGTGTGGCCCGCAAGAAGGGCATGGTGGCCCGGTTGCCCCTTCGGCTCCCCAAACCGAAGATCCCTGTGCGCGTCCGAGTGGTAACGGCCATCGAGTACCGCGGAAGGTTCCTCTTCCAACGCAGGGCTCTGGAGGGATTTCTTGGGGGGCTCTGGGAGCTTCCGGGACACTATCTCCAGGGAAAAGAGGGCAACGGAGAGGGGCTCAGACGGCTCAAGAAGCGGGTGGGGCGCCGCTTGAGCATTCAGCGAATCCCGGAGAAAGGGGACTTCTCCGTCAAGCACGTTTACAGCCACTTCGAGGAGTCCAATCGGGTATTTCTGTGTGAGGGTTCGGGCGGCCCTAACACGGGGCGTAGGGGCGATACGGAACAAACGTATCGGTGGATTCATCCAACAAGACTGGAGCCGTATCCGATCACAGGGGCAACGCGGAAGATCCTGCAAAGACTCGGGCAGAAAAAAGCCGAACCGTAGACGAGAACTCTCAGGGGGAAAAGGGGGAAAGATGTTCGATCGTGGGAAAAGAGCCAGCGTACCATACGTCCTGCTGCTTTGTGTGTACCTCTCAGCCGCCTGTCTGTTCCTGCCGGCCGGGGCCTCAGCGGAAAACGGACCCGTCCGACGGGTGCTCCCGAACGGCATGACCGTCATTCTCGAGGAGAATCGTGCCGCACCGGTCGTGTCCATACAGGTCTGGGTGAAGGCAGGCAGCGTGCAGGAGAAAGACGAAGAAGCCGGGGTGGCCCATGTCCATGAACACATGCTGTTCAAGGGAACGAAGATCCGCGGTGTGGGAACCATCGCCCGGGAAGTGGAGGCGGCCGGTGGCGAGATGAACGCCTACACGAGCTGGGAGCGGACCGTCTACTTCGTGAACATGGCGTCCCGCTTCAAGAAGAAGGGAATCGACATCCTGGCGGACATCATCGAAAACGCGGCCTTCGACGAGCAGGAGCTGGCGAAAGAACTCGAGGTCATCCGGGAGGAGATCCGCAGGGGCAAAGACATGCCGGCAAGAAGGCTGTCCGAGACGTTCTACGCAACCGCCTACGGCGTGCATCCGTATGGTCGGCCCGTGATCGGGTATGACGAGATCGTCAAGGGCTTCACGCGGGAAGACGTGCTGCGGTTCTACCGGAACTGGTACGTTCCGGAAAACCTGGTCTGGGTCATGGTCGGAGACCTTGACCCAGAAGCCCTGATGCCTGAGCTGGAAGCGAGGCTCTCACGGATCCCGAACCGGCCCCTGCCCGTCGGGAAGAAAGCGGTTGAGCCCCCGCAGTCGGCGCCGCGCGTGTTCGTTCAGCAGGAGGATGCGAAAGAGGCTCGTCTGAAGATCGGGTTCCACATTCCGGACATCTCCGATCCGGACGTGCCTGCCCTGGACCTGCTGGCCCAAATCCTGGGCCAGGGGAGAAGCTCCCGTCTGTATTCATCCCTGCGCATGGAGCGAAGGCTGGTCAATTCGATCTCTGCCTACTCGATGACCCCGAAAGATCCGGGCCTGTTTCTCGTGAGCTCCAGCCTGGAGGCCAAGGACCTCGATCGTGCCCTCACCGGCATCCTGGAAGAAATCTTCCGGGTCTGCTTCGAGCCCGTGACGATCCAGGAATTGAAGAAGGCGAAGGCACAGATCGAGAGCGACTTCATCTACCAGAAGCAGACCGTCCAGGGACAAGCCAGGGAGTTGGGCTACTACGAGGCGATCGTGGGCGACCTGGGCTTTGGAGATA
>JAQYVQ010000639.1 GCA_030145435.1 Syntrophobacteria bacterium
CCGGGGTGCCATCTTGGAGCGGGGCGATGACGCCGTGGGTGTGCCAGGGGTCGCCCTTTTCGTCCGAATTGAGGTCGTAGAGTGTGATGCAGTCGTCGAAGTTCACCGGCGCCCACAGCCAGTAGAACTGGAGCAATAGAGCCTGTTGTGCGGAGTCGTCGGCCTTTCCGATCGGCCGCAGGCCCCAGGATCGGTCCCGGGTTCCCAGACAGGCCTCGGGCGTGACCTTGATCCGGTCGCCCTTGACCTCGATGGTTCCGTGATAGCTGCCGTTCTGGGTGAGGCGCGTGTAGTCCATCAGCAGGCCGGGCCCGAGCTCGCGCGTGAACCGGGGCTCCTCCAGGGCCACCGCTCGAGCGGTGAAGGTCAGGTCAGCCTTGATTCCGCTCTCCTTGTCGTCCACGAGGATCCGCAACGACCGGAGCGGCTCGAGGACCTCGATGGAGATCGGGCCTACATGGATGTCCATCCGTTCCCCGCCCAGGTGTCTCGAGGCCCTCAGATTGTGCTGGACGCCGTCGTGGATCACGCAGAACGATGCGTCTATGACGTTCCGGTTCGGGTAGACGCCCAGGGCAAGGGCGAAGAACTGCCGGCCTTCCCTTGCGTAGCCGTTGAAAAAATAGCGATCGTAGAAATTCTTGTCTGTTCCGGGCTTGGCGATCGGATCGGGTCGCTGGTGGATTGGAAAATCATCTGCCTTCGTCAACATTTTCAATCCTCCTACGAGTCGAAGATGATTTTGGTCAGAATAGGCATGGCCAAGTACGCCCCGACCGAGCTCCCGAGGTTGGCAAACACGACGACCAGCAGGATTCGAGTGACCGAATTCCTCCAGAAGCCTCTGACACTGAGGATGTCTTCTTGGAGTCGCTCGAAATCCGCAACCTTGGGTCTCCTCAAGTACGCCTCGCTCAGCCCTGCGAACCAACCGGCCGCGAGGGTCGGGTTCATCGAGGTAATAGGCGATGCACAGGCCGCGACGATTACCGAGATTGGGTGTCCAAGGGCGAGCGCGGTCCCGAGGGCGGCGAATACGGCGTTGCTTATGAACCACCACTTCACCATCTCAACGCCCCTGTCCGTCCCCCCGAAATAGAACCCGCCTGCCACCAGGGCGAAGATCACAAGGGGAACGAGCCATTTCCAGAGTGCCCTCTTCTTCTCCGGCACGTATTCGAGGGGGGAGACGTCGTCGATCGGGTCCTTGAGTTGCTCCATCAGGCCCTGGAGGTGACCCGCGCCGACCACGGCAAGAATCCTGCTCCCCTCGAGGTCTGAGATCTTCTTGCCCATGTACGCATCCCGCTCGTCGAGGAACACCTTTTTCACGGTCGGAGCCCTCTTTCCGATTTCATCCACAGCGGCCGTGAGAACGTCCTTCTCCTTGAGTTTTTCGATCGTATCCTCGTCCAGATCCTCCGTCTCGAAGATGGCGGTGATCGACGAGGCGATCAACATGAAGCGCTCTTTGAAGGAGAGCATTCGCCACGTTCGCTGGAGGGTGATCTGGACGGGTCTGTCAATCAGGGCCACCGGGATGCCCGCGGCCTCGGCCACCACGATGGCCTCGTGCATCTCCTGGCCGGGCCGGACGCCGAGCTTTTCGCCAATGCGTTTCTGAAAGGCCGCCAGGACGAGGTTCGCGAAGAGGAAGGAGGCCTTCTTTTCCCGGATGATCCCTACAATATCGGTGTCCTGCCAGCTCTTGGGGTTCCTGAGCACATCGTACCTTCGCTTGCACAGCTCCACGGCCACCACATCCGGGTTCGTGGCCTGTATCGACTCCCGTACCTCTTGGACCGAGTCCCTGGAAACGTGTGCGGTTCCTACCAGAATGATCTCTTTGGTGCCTATGCGAATGGTTTCGGTTGACACAGCGTCCTTTCCTGGATCCAGAGGCCTCGCGTGATTCCTCTGCCTTCGTTGCGGGTCAGCGTGAGTACGCCCCTCGGTGTCGCCAAAGGTGGCTCTCTGGAGGGGTTTTCGATTCTTCCTCTTTTGCATCATACGGGATCCGTCCCCTTTTTGCATCGTCCTTACTTGTCTTGGACTTGACCCCTCTATCCTTTCGCCGTCTGAACCCTGAACCCTGGCCCCTGATCCCTGCTGTGCAATCTCTTGACGCACGCCGGAGACCGTGCCATTCTTCACAGAATCCTCGTCCCCGTGGCCCCTCTGCTTGCATGGGGGGTCGTGTTCTGGCGGCCCTGACAATGACGGCCTAGTATGGAGGAAGCCGGCCAGGGGTATTCTGCATCCAAGAGAGAAACGGGGAATGGCCCGGTCGGGCAAAATGTCTTTGGACGTGCTGGAGACCCTACATGGCGAAGGAACCGCTGGAAACGATCGAACTGTTGGCCGAGAATGAAATGGTGATCAGCCGGATCTACAGGGTCTTCTCCGAGAGGTTTCCGGATTACCATGACTTCTGGGAAAAGATGGCAGAGGAAGAAATACAGCATGCCGACATGATTCGTTCTGTCGTTCCGGAAGTGAAGGAAGGAACCGTTCGATTCAAGGCACAGCGCTTCGATGAGACCTCGATCGGTATGTTCCGTGATTACCTGAAGGTCTCCCTGGCCCGTGCCGGGGAGCAGGACATCCCGCTCAAGGATGCCTTCGAGACCGCACTGGCCATCGAGCACGACCTGATCGAGAGGAGTTTCTTCGATTTGTTTGAAGCGGACACAGGGGAGTTGAACCTCGTCTTTGAGGGCCTGGCATCTTCCACACGAGAGCATCATCTCAGACTGGTGGAAGCCGTCGAGAACAGTAGGCAGTCTCCGGAGTAGGGTCGCTCCAGGCCGGGTGCGTCCCGGAATCCAACGAGTGAAAACCAGAGGTGCAGAAATGAAGAGGACCATGGGACCACGGGTTTACCGGGGGGGCTCCATGATACTCCTTTCGATCCTGCTCGCCGGATGTGCGGGGACGGTGCCGCAGACCGCCGAACCACCCCGGATGGAGGCGCCCAAGGCAATCGAATCTCTCGACATACCCCTGCCGGGGCCGTCCTCAGGGGCGGACGCAGCCTATCTGGGCCTGGAAGAATCGACGGACGGCTTCCGCATGGACCAGATCAAGGCCGGGGTGCTTGTGGTCGAGGTGTTCGACATGTACTGCAGGTTCTGTCAGGGCATGGCGCCGAAGGTGGACGAAGTCTACGAACTCAACCTGCGTTCAGGCTTCGCGAGCGAGGTGAAGATGATCGGTATCGGGCGAATGAATACGGCCCTGGAGGTTGCTACGTTCAAGGAGAAGTACAAGGTGCAGTTTCCCCTGTTTCCCGACAATGACCTTTCGATCACCCGGGCTTTGCGAGCACAGGACGAGGGCACGCCTCATTTCATCGTGATCAAGATGGCCCCGGGGGACCAGATGCAGGTCGTTCACACGTTCACGGGGGCGTTCGAAGACCCGAAAGTCTTCTACGGAGTCATCCTCGAGCGTTCCGGTCTGAGAAAGGAGTGAAGCCGTGAGAAGACTCTTGGCGGTGTCCCTGGTTCTGATGGCAGGCCTTTTTTCGGTGTGGATCTGTGGAGCCCAGGGGGAAGGGCTTCAGGACAACATCTACCAGGTGGGAAAGCTGAAGCCGGTTGACAGCCGGCTCAAGGTCGAAGTGGGTCAGTCGGCTCCCGATTTCTCCCTGCCCTCCCTGAAGGGCGAGGAGGTTCAACTGAGCCAGTACCGTGGGAAGAAGAACGTGGTCCTCTCGTTCGTGCCCGCCGCCTGGACTCCCGTGTGCTCGGACCAGTGGCCGGGCTACAACATCGCGAGGGCAATGATCGAGAAGTACGATGCCGTTCTTCTGGGGATCACCGTGGACAACCTGCCCACCCTGTACGCCTGGACAAAGCAGATGGGAGGTCTCTGGTTCCCGGTCCTCTCGGATTTCTGGCCTCACGGTTCGATTGCTGAACGATACGGGATTCTCCGGTCGGAGGGCGTTTCCGAACGGGCCTTGTTCGTCATCGACAAGCAAGGGATCATACGGTACATCGATGTGCACGATATCAACACGAGGCCGGACCTGGACGCGCTGATCGGCGCACTGGCAGATCTGTCAAAGCCCTGAAGGCGTCGCTCTGCGAATCATTCGGCCTCTAGCTCGACCCTCTCGACCAGCGCGAGATCCTGGTTGTAGAACTTGCTCCCCATGTAGAAGAAGACGGCCGCCATCATCCCGAAGGCCGGGACGATGAGCATGGCCTTGGAGAGGCCGATGCGGTCGCTTATCGCCCCCACGAGCCACGGCGACCAGATGTCTCCGCACATGTGCTGCACGATGACGCACAGGGCATAGCTGAAGGCCCGCAGGCCCGGGTGAACCAGGTCCTGTGTGACGGAAGCGGCAGGCGCTATAAAGAGGGTGGCAAGGGTTCCGTAGCCGATCATGATGTATAGCTGCGCCCCTTTTCCGGGGTTGAGCAGGGCCACGAGGAGGACCGCCGCTGCGGCCAGTGAAGTCAGTGCCGGAAAGATCATTCTTGCCTCGGGTTTCCTCCGGCGCCAGGCGTCGGAGAGGAATCCTCCCAGGGGGGCACCGACGAAAACAAGCGCGAAGATGGGCATGGTGTACGTCCCTCCTTCACCCGGTTTGGCCAGTCCGGTGCGCTCGAAGTAGGAAGGGAGCCAGGTCATCAGGGCGGTCGTGACCGCCACGTTCATCGCGAATCCGAGGTAGGTGAGGACCAGGGAAGGTCTGCGGCAGAGCTGAAGGGCTTTCGCGACGAATCCTCGAAGGTCTTTGACGCCTTCTTCCGAGGATTCCGCACGCACGGTCTTGTAGTCAGGCAGGAACCAGGCGGCCAGAGCGAGAAGCATCCCGGGGAAGGCCACCAGCCCGAAAGCGTTTTGCCAGCCCCAGTGTTTGGCAATCTGCCCACCCGCGAAGAGCCCCACGCCCACGCCCAGCGGGATCGAGGCGTTCCACATTCCGAGCGCTTTGGCCCTCTTGTCCTCGGGGTAGGCTGCGGAGAGCATGGCCGCCCCGCCCGGTGCGTAACCCGATTCACCGATCCCGATGAATGCCCGTGCTACGAGAAGCTGGGTGTAGTTCTTCGTGAAGGCGCACGCGAGCGTCGCCAGGCTCCAGAGGAAGACCATCACGGAGACCATCTTTCGCCGGCTCCATCGGTCGATGAGGATCGAAGCGGGTACGGTGAAGACCGTGATGAACAGGAGCACGACGCTCATCAGGGTGCCTGCTTGTGCGTCGGTGATGTGCCAGTCCCGCTTTATGTAGTCGATCATGCTCGCGACGACGTACCGGTCGATATAGTCCGACATGTAGATCAGGAAGAGCACGATCAGGATTGCGTGGGAACGCATGCCGGTGCCTGCGTACGTTCCCGCACCCGGGATTGCAGCGGCTGGCGACTGTTTCATGAGGGGGGCCCTTCGAAGATTAAGGGTTCCTTTGAAAAAGGTCTTCTCCAATACCTTTGTGAGAAGGGGGAACTCCCCTGCTTATACCAGCACGGGAATGCTTTTGAAAGGCCCAATTGAGAATCGCGTTGCAATCCGAGGTCCTTTTTCCGTATACTATGGGGCCTCGACGCCCTCGAACCATCACTGCATTTCGGAATCGTGCCAGCAAGCGCCCGACGGCTGCCCGAGGGCAGCGAGCCCTGTGCCTGGGTCCTCATGGAACCAGCCTTCTGGAGATAGGCGGCCTTCACCCTTTCTGAAGAAGGAGATGGTATGTTGAAGAAACGAAAGGATACGGAAGACGGCAATGCCTCGGGCTCTTCTTTTGCCGAGAACAGCTACGCGCCCGGCTCCAAATCTGGCTCCGCGGACGAGAAGACCATCATCGGCGAACAGATCTCCATCGAGGGCACAATTTGCGGCAAGGAGAACCTGCTCATCGAGGGCTCCATGAAGGGCAAGATCGAGCTGGAGGAGCACCAGGTCATCGTGGGCTCCAAGGGCAAGGTCGAGGCGGAAATCCACGCCAAGGACGTGACCATCAGCGGCCGGATGACCGGAAACATCCAGGCCCTGGGCAAGGTGGAAATCACGAGGGCGGCCGAGTTCAATGGAGAGGTCAAGGCCCGGAGGATTTCGGTCGAGGACGGTGCATACATCAAGGCGGTGATCGAGCTCGACCGTGACGACCAGAAGAAGCCCTCCTCGGTGGGCAAGCCGGATCTACAGGTGGCTTCCTCCGGGTCGAACCAGGAGCCGATCGCCCTGTCCGGCGG
Source organism: Syntrophobacteria bacterium (assembly GCA_030145435.1). GTDB lineage: Bacteria > Desulfobacterota > DSWW01 > DSWW01 > DSWW01 > S015-6. The sequence continues at coordinate 6,210 of JAQYVQ010000639.1, forward strand.
CGGAGCCGATAAAGGGAAATGACCCTTGCCGAGGCATGCTGAGCCCCTACGGAGTCCTTTTCACCGAGACCCTCCGGATGCGAAGGCCTACACCAGTCGGATTCTTCCCCTGTTTGTCGAGTATCTCGACGATCATCCCCAGGGGAAACTGCTCGACGTGGGGCCGGTTTGTGGAGAGAACATCCGGTTCTTCGCTTCCCGAGTGGCGAAGCTCTATGTGTGCGACTTGTTCCAGCGGCTTTGCCAGGAGACGAGGCAAGGTCGGTCTGCCAGCCATATCTGGCGTGACCTGAACTACCCTGTCGGGTCGTTCGAGGCCGTCCAACTTTGGGACCTGGGAGATCACCTGGAAGACCGCGATTTTACCAGGCTCGTTGAGCTTTGTGTTCTGATGTTGAAGCCGAAGGGAATGCTGATGTTGATTGCCATGGGAGAGCAGGCGGACAGCACATTCTCGAGCTCTCTGGCCATTGGAGAAGCCTTCCGGCTTCATGTGCGGGCTCAGCCGGACCTGGATCTTCCGCGGCATCATCGCCACAACCGCGAATTGATCGCCATGCTGAGCCCATTCAAGCTCATTAAATCGTTCATTTACCGGAGCGGACTCAGGGAATTCCTGTTTCAGCACCCCTGACGCGTCTTCCGCAACCACACAAGAGGAGAAGTGATTTGACCAACAAACACCTGGTGCTGTTCTTCATGATGCTGTTTCCCTTCTGCCTATCCGCTGCGGCGGATGTAACGGCGGGCGCAAATGAAGGGGAGGCGACTTACAAGGCCCGGTGCAAGGTCTGTCACGGCGAGGACGGGGTCCCCAAGAGCTCCGCAAAGGGTTCGCCTGCCTTCAATGACCAGGCGTGGAAAGATGCGACCTCCGTGGAGGCGATCGAAAAGGTGGTCGCGGAGGGAAGAAAGAAAATGCCCTCCTTCCAGAACAAGCTTACACCCGAAGAAATCAAGGCCGTATCCGCCTACCTGAAAACCCTCTAGCCCCGCTGCTCCCCCGCAACCAGGGATCAGGGCTCGGGGACCAGGGGTCAGGGTCTGACCCCCGACCCCTGATCCCTGCATAAGAGTCCTGCCTGTTGGGGTCAACAGAAATCTATCCGAATCTGCAAACGATAGCCGTCTTCCTGCATCTAACATGGGAAGGAAGAAACGCACCTGTGTCGGCTTCTTGCCGCAAGAACATCGACCCCCTCCGTCTGTTCAGGCCATGTGGGGGCGTTCAACCATTGGAGGTATTTTCGAAGATGAAGGATGATAAAGACCTAAGATTGCAGGAAGTCACTCGTGAAACGGCCGAGCCCGAACCCGAGACTGTTTCGGATTGCGAGTTCTGCAGCCTCCTGTGCGGGAGCACGCCCGCGAAAAGCCCTGCCGATCCACCGTCATTGCACTTCATGACCGAACGGGAACTCCAGGTTCTGGCTTCCATGAGGCGCCTGAAGCAGGAGGTATCGGAGATCAAGGCGCGCATGCGGGAGATGGAGCAACAGGGGATTTCGGAAGACGGGTCGGCCCTGCCGGTGCGGTTGGCAGACCTGAGAGCAGAATGGAAGAAGCTGGACAGAGAGAGGATGGATGCAGCCGAGGAGAGGATGAGGCTTCTCGGCCACATACAGTGAATGAGCTAGCCCGTATTGCGCTCTATATGGATGACCGGCTCGTTCGAATCCACCCCTCAACCGGGCCGGATGATGTTTCGTCCGCATCGAAGAGGTAGGAACTGTGTGCCACGATACGGTTTCTCCCGGATTCCTTCGCCTTATAGAGGGCAGTGTCCGCGAGCCGAACCACTTCCTGGATCGATCTCCCGTGGTTCGGAAAGCATGCGACTCCACCGCTGATCGAGAGAAACCCGAAGGGCTGTTTCTCCCTGTGAGGAAAGGGGTGGTTGGCTATCGCATTCCGCAGGTACTCCGCATACCGAACGGCATCCTCGGTTGAGACATTGGGCATCATGACGATGAATTCCTCTCCCCCATAACGCGCGACCACCGCGTCATCGGGCGCGCACCCGCGCAGGAGCCCACCGAATTCGATGAGCAGCCTGTCTCCCTCGTCGTGTCCGTTTGTGTCGTTGTACTGTTTGAAATAGTCCAAGTCGATCAAGAGGATCGAAATGGACGTCTGCTCCTGGGTTGCCTTCTCGACGAATCTCCGGGACATTCGGTAGAAGTAGCGACGGTTGTGCAGGCCGGTCAGCACATCCGTATCCGCATTGTGCCGTGCCCTGATCAGGAAGGATTGGTGGTACAGCACCACGCCGGCGATCTGCGCGACGATGCTGAGCAGATCCTTCTCCGTTCCGTTGGAGGAACCCGGCTCCCCAATCGCAATCACCCCGAGGACCCGTTTGTCGAACAGGATGGGAGCGGCCATCCAAAGCCTTCCGTTCCCCCTGGGAAGACCATCGTCGTAGAGATGTTTTCTGTTGAAGTACTCGTTCGTTATGATCATCTGATCCTTGGCTGCCGTGCCTACCAGGCCCTTCCCCATCGGCCGGACCACCTGACCTCTCGCGCCCTGGCCGAGGCCGTCCACCCTCTTCAGGACATCATCCTCCGGATCGTATGTGTAGAACTCGACAACATCCGTGTGGAGGATGTTCTTCACGAGGGACGAGATGGTCGCTGCCAGATCCTCGATCTTCTGGCGGAAGTCCACGTTCCTCATCACGAAAGACATGTTCGTGATGAGATTCAGGTAGCCGTCCCTCGCATCGTCGAATGAACTGATTTTGTGCTGGAGCATCTGGATTTGGCGGTTCTTCAACTGCACATCCCGATGGAGGGAGGTCTCCGTCTTGTTGAGGGTCCGGCTCAGCCTGAACATCCAGACCGCGCTCAAAAGCAGAAGGAGAAGGAGAAGAATCGTGGTAACGAGGAAGATTTCTCCGAAGTAATTGAAGGTGTGGATTGTTGACAGGAGTATTTTCATCGATCCCCAATCGCGATGTTCTTGTCTAACGCGTTTTAAAGCAAGGGCAGTGCCAAAGCGCGGCGGGAAGACGACGTTTCCGGTAAGAGACTGAAATTATTAATAAAATATGCGTAACTAGCCCTCCGGATTCTGCCCAAACGATGTTACATGATCGAGTCAGTTCTCATTGTGATTCTCATTTCCCCAGGCATGTTTTCTCAGACTGATAATCACATCTCTTCAAGTCTTTCTTGATTCTGTTCGATGGAACATTAAGTAGAGTTCGGATCCCGTTGAGGAGGGAGAAGAAACCGTGGAATCAGCCGCCGAAAAAGGGGTCGCGGACGTTCGCGAGGGGAGCATCTCCGAAGTCGTCCGTACCTGTTGGGTCATCTATCAGAAGGCCGCCGATGCGTACCGTGTCCTGGCCAACAATGCGATGAGCGACGAGATCTCCCATCTGTGGAGAAGCATGGCCGAGGGCATGAACAAACACACTCTGTACTGGAAAAAGATCTCTGAACGGGTCGAGAAAGATCCGACCGTAGAGGCTCTCGGGAACCCCCATGCGGTGCTAGACCAGCTAAGGGATGTGGAAGCGAAGATCGACACGATCCAGGAATCCTGCACGGCCTTCAGGAGCGTGATGGACTACTTCTACCTGGCCTATAGCCTCGAGGTGCAGCTGATCCACCCTGTCCTCTGCTCCTTACCCGAATCGATCATGTCGGTGCCGGACAGGGAAGTGGTGAAGTGGGACTACCAGACCAACCTGAAGAGCTTCCTTGCGGGGATGAAGAAGCACTGTGAACCCCACTATCTCCATGTGGCGCTCATGGATTCCCTGGAACGCATGTGGGGCCAAAACAAACGGTTGGCTAAACAGAACAGTGTCGACCCCGTTACGGGCGCTTACAACAGGAAATCCCTGTTGAAGATCGTCTCCTCTTATTCAAGCCTGGCGGAGAGGGACGGCCACAATGTCGCCATCATCATGATCGGCGTCGAAAACATGGATGAGCTGTACAGGACCTTCGACATGAAGACGGCGGATGAGGTGGTGCAACGCTTCTACAACGGAATCAAACCGGGCATTCGAGTTTCCGACATCATCGGCCGATACGATTTTTCCTCCTTTCTGATCTACTTGTCGAAGGTGCACCATCAGTACCTGTATGAAATCGCCCATCGGTTTTCCGAGTCTAGCCAATCGATACACAAGGCGGGCTTCATCATGTCTGTGCACATAGGCGGGTCCTACGGCCCGATCCGGGGCGAAGCAGGTCAGCGAATCGGGTACTACTTGACCCGGGCCAGGGACTGCCTGATGCGCGCAAAGTTGTCGCGCACCCAAAGGATTGTCATTGAATGAACCGGCCATGAAGGCGGCCGTCGAAATGATGCCGCCAAGGAAGCCGGAGACGAGAGGTCTCGACGAATGACTCGAGGAGTAGCGTTGAAGGACGACCCGGTTGCGGATTCCAGGGAGAGGATCCTGTCGAAGCTCTCTTCGGTTGCCGCCATACCGACCGCGTCTGTGGAGCTCGTTCGGCTCGTCCAGGAGCCGGATGCCCCGAACGCGAAGCTGGCGCAAGCGATCGAGTATGACCCCTCCCTGACTTCGAATCTCCTGCGCCTGTCCAACTCTGCCTATTTCGGGTTTTCCAGAGCCGTCAGCACGGTTCGTGACGCGATCTTCCTCCTGGGCCGGAACGAGATCTTTCAGCTCGTGGTCGCATCCGTTGTCGGAAAGATGACGCAGAAGTCTGTCAGGGGGTACGGCCTTTCTCCGAGTGAACTGTGGGACCATCTCATGGGCGTGGCCGTCGTTACGAGGCGACTCGGGGAATCCCTCCACCCGAAAATCCCCAGCTACACCTTCACTGCGGGCCTTCTCCACGACATTGGAAAGATCGTGCTCGGAACCTTCGGGGAGGTGGACCCGGAGCCGATTATGGAACTGGCCGAGCAGGAGCAGATAGACCTGGTCTCCGCGGAACAGCGGATTCTCGGGATCGATCACGCAGAGGTGGGCGCCCGACTGCTCGAGAGCTGGAACGTGCCCGCCTACCTGGCCGAAGTCGTCCGGTGGCATCACGAACCGGAGAAGGACCCGGGTCAGGCGATCGTTTCGGGGTTGGTCCATGTGGCCGACGCCCTCTGCATCGAGGCGGGGATCGGGACGAATGCAAACGGACACATTCGCTGGCTCGCAGGAGAAGTCCTGCAGAAGGCGTGCCTGGAGACGCACATTTCTGATGAGGTCATCGAACAGGCCCTTGAAGAACTAGAAGGACTCCGCGACATATTCAGATCTTAGCCCCCTCCACGAGGGTGCATTTCTTGCTCCCCGAGAAGCAGTATTCCCCTTTAGAAATCCAAGGAAACGTCCGATGAATGGTGTGGGAGATTTCTGCCGCGGCCTCTAGGCGTACGCACAAAAGGAGTTTTCTGTGGCCCTTTCCGGGAAGAAGAAGAGAATCGGTGAACTTCTGGTCGAATCGGGGATCATGACCCCTCAAGACTTCGAGAAGATTCTTGCAGCGCAGAAGAACAGTAACAAGCGGATTGGTGAGCTCGTCGTTGAAAAGGGCATCTGCACCGAGTACGACATCGCCGCTGCTCTCTCCTCCCAGCTCGGGATGCCGTGCATCGACCTGAAGACAGTGGAGATCGAGCCCGCCGGGGTCGAGATCATCTCCGAGAGGCTGGCCCAAAAGCACCAGATCGTCCCGATTAAGGTGCGGGGCAGGGACCTGCACGTTGCGATGGCCGATCCTTTCAGCCACGATGCGCTGGAGGATGTTCAATTCGCAACCGGATATCGAATCCAGCCCTACATCTCAACCCCCAGCGATATCATCTGGGCCATCGAGAAGTACTACAACGTCGGCTCTTCGGTCGATTCCCTCGTGAGCGATATCATTCCGGAACAGGTCGAAGTTCTCGAGGCGGATCGAGAAGGCCAGCCCGAACTCGGGGACCTGCAGAAACAGAGCGAGGCGGCACCGATCATCCGGATGGTGAACCTGATCATCACGAGGGCGGTGGAGGCGAAAGCCTCGGACATCCACATAGAGCCGAAGAAGAATAAACTCCTCGTGAGGGCCCGGGTCGACGGAGCCCTTCGGATCGACCTGGAACTCCCTCAGACAGTCCAGGGCGCCATCGTCTCGCGACTCAAGATCATGTCGAGCATGGACATTGCGGAGAGGCGGGTCCCCCAGGACGGAAGGATCACGGTCAAGCTGGGCAACAAGACCCTTGATCTTCGCGTATCCACACTGCCCACCACTTTTGGGGAGAAGGTCGTTATCCGAATCCTGGACTCGGAAGGCTCCCTCATTGGCCTGGAGAAGCTGGGCCTGGACGGGGAGACGCGCGATAAATTCGTTTCCCTCATCTCGAAGCCCCAGGGGATCGTCCTGGTCACCGGGCCCACAGGGAGCGGGAAGACCACGACCCTCTACACCGCGCTGTCCCACATAGCGGATGTGGAGAAGAACGTCAGCACCATCGAGGACCCGATCGAGTATGAACTGGCCGATATCAACCAGGTCGGCGTGGACGAAAAGGCGGGACGTACCTTCGCAGGCGTCCTGCGGTCTCTCCTCAGGCAGGACCCGGACGTGATCATGGTCGGGGAAATGCGAGACGTCACCACCGCCACGATCGCCATGCAGGCGTCGCTCACCGGGCATCTCGTGTTCAGCACGATTCACACGAACAACACGGTAGCGACCATCACCCGGTTGAGAGATCTGGGGGTTCCCTCGTACCTGATCTCCTCGACGATTATCGGGATCATCGCGCAGAGGCTGGTTCGGGTGATCTGTCCCTTCTGCAAGGAGGAGTACCAACCCCATGAAGACAGCCTCAGGAGGCTTGCGCTGACCCCGGCCCAGGTGAAAGACCACAAGTTTCTTCGTGGGAAGGGATGCGGCAAGTGTGGCGAGACCGGGTACAAGGGCAGGGCGGGGATCTACGAGATGCTGGTCCTGAGCCAGAAGATCAAGGAGGCGATTGCCACCGAGGCCTCGGAGGGTCAGCTCAAGCAACTTGCCGTTGCCGAGGGGATGAAGACCCTTTCCCATGCCGGGGTGGAAAGGCTCATGCAGGGAACCACCACCGTGGACGAGGCTCTTCGAGCCATCCAGACCGATGAAGACTTTGGCAGTTTGTGCCCCGCCTGTAGTACGATCCTCGGCGCGGGGTTCATCGCGTGTCCGCAATGCGGCGAGAAGCTGATCGAGACCTGTCCGGCGTGCAGCAAGACGTTGGATGCGAGCTGGAAGTACTGCCCCTATTGTGCGGACCAACTGCCCGGGGTCAAGCAGGCTCAACAGGTGAAAAATTCGAAGATCATACCCATGGGCAAAGAAAGAACCGCTTGACCCGTCAAACCCTTGACGCCCGGCGTGCATTGCCGAACGAAGAAGAGGGAATGAATAGGGGTCTTGGGGAAAAGAGTAGGAGATTTTAACCATTTGATGTCATTGGATATTTTTATGGGACGAGCGGTACGAATCGGGGTGTGGAGACCATCGGGTTACGAATTCGGCACAGACCTTGCTGTGCCCTTGTTCATCCGCCTTAAGAAAACGGTGACGTACCAATGATGTACCAATGACGTACCAATGACGTACCGGTTAACCAAAGAGGAAAGAAGGAGAGAACCATGACGGAGGCAGCCTCACAGTTGGCCTTGTCCGAGGTTTCCGGATCGGGTGACACAACAGAAGCATCTCTTCGGAGCCTGAAAGACTTTTCCCGTCTCCTGGAAGAAGCCGACCGATTCGCTCGCCTGGTCGAAAAGACGCAGAAGTACAGCGATATGGTCCCGCCCTATATCCTGGAGCAGGTGCAGGAGGATTATCGCAAACAGAAGCGGGAGGTCGACGCAAAGCTGGAGGCCCAGAAGGACGGGTTCCGACAGGCCTATGAGGAACACCTGTCTGAAAAGGAGGTCCTCGAGGACATCTGCAAGAAGCTGCGAGACCGAATCAAAGAGCTGCGCTTCCGCCGGATCGTGGGGGAGTATGAGGAAGATGACGTTCAGGATGAAGTCCGTGATCTGAAAGGGCAGCTTTCGGAGAGCATGGAACGCATCGACCAGATGGAAGAGATCCTGGACCAGTATGTCATCATCGGCTTTGACGACCTCATGGAACAAGAGTCCGCGGAAATGGAACAAGAGTCCGCGGAAGAGGAAGAGTTCGAGCAGGTGGACGAGCCCGAGGAAGAAGAAGAGACCCCGCTTCCCATGCTGGAAGAGGAAGAAGAGCAGAGCCCGGTGTATACGAGTGCCCAGGACTCTGCATACACTCCGAGCGGCGATGAAGCCGCCCGGCCGAAGACCAGCTCCTCTGCCTACCCGCAAGGGTATCTCACCATCCTGGACGGAACTCGCAAAGGGGACCGCGTTCCTCTGATCCCCGCCGACATCATGCTCGGCAGCTCGCCGAATACGGACGTGATGTTGACGGACCAGGGGATTTCCGAATCTCACGCCCGGATCTTCTTCAAGGATCGAAAGTACTGCCTCGAGAACCTGGACGTCCTGGGCCGGAGCTATGTGAACGGAATCCAGTCGAAGGTCGCCGAATTGAACCACAACGACGTGATTCGTCTGGGGAACCTCAACCTTCGAGTCGATTTCACGCCCGCCGGCTAGTTCTCGGGACGAAGGGTAGAAACAAGGCCTTCTCCGTCTTAAGACCAAACCAGGCACCCGATCTCACGGATCGGCTGCCTGGTTTTTTTGTGTAATTCCCTGCCCTGCACCTGCGTCAAATTGATTGCCGACCCATCTTTGCCCTATAATTCCCCGTTGCGTTGGGCTCCAAGCCATCTCGTCCGGCGACCTGATACAGAAGGGGGTAAGAAATGAAGGATTTGCTGTTCGAACCGATTCGTATTCATGGGCTCGAGATAAAGAACAGGATCTTCATGCCTGCCATGCATATGAACATGGCCGTGAATCACGAGGTGACCGACCAGCTGGTTGATTTCTATGCGGAACGGGCCCGGGGAGGGGCAGGCTTGATCTCTGTAGGGTATGCCACGGTCGATGAGATGTCCGGCAGCGCCACCAACATCGGTGCGCACAAGGACGAGTTCATCCCCGGCCTGGCCAGGCTGGCGGAGGCCATAAAGGAGAACGGGGCGCGCGCTTCGGTCCAGATCAGCCATTCCGGCAGGTACAATTTCTCCTTTTTCCTCGACGGCAAGCAGGCGGTCGCTCCTTCTGCCGTGGCGTCCCGAATGACCAAGGAGACCCCCCGGGAACTCGGCCTCGATGAGGTCAAGGAGATCATCGAGAACTTCGGCCAGGCGGCCCTCCGGGTGAAGAAGGCGGGCTACGACGCCGTAGAAGTGCTGAGCGCCACGGGCTACCTGATCAGCCAGTTTCTGTCCGAAGTAACCAACAAGCGCGCAGATGAATACGGCGGATCCTTTGACAACCGGATGCGGTTCGGCCTCGACGTGATGCGTGCGATCAAGAAGGCGACAGGGGATGATTTCCCGCTGGTCGTCCGGATCAACGGAAACGAGTACATGCCCGGAGGCCTGGGACGCAAGGAACTCCAGGAGTACGCCAGGAACCTGGTGTCCGTCGGGGTCGACACCATCTGCGTGAACGTGGGATGGCACGAAGCCCGGGTGCCTCAGATCGTTGCCGAGGTCCCGCGGGGGGTCTTTGCCTATCTTGCAAGGGGCATCAAGGAGGCGGTGGACGTCCCGGTGATCGCCAGCCACCGCATCAACGACCCGGACCTTGCCCGCGAAATGATCGGGGACGGCCTGTGCGACATGGTGGCCTTGGGCCGGTCGTTGATCGCCGATCCGTACCTGCCCGAGAAGGCGAGGACCGGCCGTGAGGGTGAAATCGTGCACTGCATCGCGTGTGCACAGGGCTGTTTCGACAACCTGTTCAAACTGAAGCCGGTCGAGTGCCTCTGCAACCCGCGGGCGGGGCACGAGCGGGAGACCCACGCCGTGAAGGCGAAAGACCCGAAAAAAGTGATGGTCATCGGTGGAGGGGCTGCCGGGATGAGCGCCGCGGCTGCAGCGGCCGATATCGGCCATGAGGTCACGATCTATGAGAAGGCGGACCGGCTGGGCGGCCAGCTCCATCTGGCCGGGGCGCCGCCGGGACGGGAAGAGTTCGTGCAGCTCGCTAAGGACTTGCAGAGTCAGCTCGTTGCCCGGGGCGTGAAGATCGTGCTCAACCAGCAGGTGGATTTGCTCATGGTCGAGAAGGAAAAGCCTGACGCCGCTATCATCGCCACGGGCGCCGTCCCGATCACGCTGCCGATTCCGGGGGCGGATCTGCCGCACGTGGTGCAGGCCTGGGACGTGCTCGAGGGCAAGGTGCGCACCGGAAGGCGCGTCGTGATTATCGGAGGCGGAGCCGTGGGCATGGAGACAGCACTCCTGCTGGCAGAGAAGGGCACGTTATCCGGCGATGCACTGAAATTTCTGCTCCTGAACAATGCGGAGGCCCCGGAAGACCTCTACGAGCTGGCGAGCCGAGGAACGAAAAAGGTCGTTCTCCTGGAGATGATCGCCAAGATCGGCAAGGACATCGGCAAGTCCACGCGCTGGCCCATGCTTCAGGATGCGGACCGGGCGGGGATCGAGATGAGGACCGCCGCAAAGGCCCTGGAAATCACCGATTCCTCGGTGAAGATAGAAACCGGGAGCGGCGTCGAGGAAATCCCTGCGGACACGGTCGTGCTGGCTGCAGGGTCAAAGGCGTACAACCCGTTGCAGGAAGCCCTGGAGAAGAAGGGTGTATCCTTACAGGTGGTAGGCGACGCCATGACGCCGGCAAAGGCCTTCGAGGCTGTGCATCAGGGCTTCGCCGCCGGCCGAAGTGTATAGTGGGGGAACCTGGAAAGATCGCTCCGTGCCAGGAGAGGCTTGCCGTTCGTCCTGTCCCGGGTTCCCTCTCCGATTTGCTTGGGCTCCGTCTCTCCCTCCCCCTACAAAGTCGCCCGGCACAAATCTCCGACGGAACCCGGGACAGGACGATCAACTTGAGCTCTTCCTGGAATGCTGAGAGAAGGTCATCTTGCGGCCCACAAAAGTGCTTTCGCCTGTGCTCCAAACGAGCCACCCTCGACAAATCTCATCCCTGATCGGGCACCACGGCAGATGCCCCACCCCCCGATGGCCGTTTCTCGACAGCCTCAGTCCGGGAGCACGGTCCATTCCAACGGCGTGTTGGTCAGCATCTCACCGCCCGACGGCGTGACTCGCACAGGGCACTCCAGCCTCATCCCGCCCACATCCGGGACGTTCATTACCAGGGCCGCGACCTCGACGACGTTCTCCTCCAGGACGACATCCCTGAACTCGTCGTTGTTCAGGATCGCCGGATACCACTCGTGGCCGATGAGGCCGATGCCGTGGCCGAAGGCGGGGAGCGTGTACTGCGCATAACCGGATGACGTAAGCTCGTCGTTGACCGTGTTCCAAACCTGCCCTATCGTTGCACCGGCCTTCATGCTGGTAACCAGCTTGTTCGCCGCCCTCAGGTAGGCGTCCGCAAGTCTTTCCTGCTCGATCGTAGGCTTGCCGATCAAGTAGTTGTGAGACAGGTCCGAGTAGTAGCGCCGGTAGGTGGGGTGCATGTCGACGAGCAGGTTCTCTCCTCGCTGCAAGAGCTTCTCCGTCGGCGGTGTGCACCCTCCCATGTTGTACCAGGTGCGGTGCCCCGAGGCGATTTCGGAAGACCCGGTCACCGGCCAGTGGAATTCGCTCCCCAGCCTCCTCATCTCCAGCTCCCCGATTCCGGCGATCTCCATCTCGCTCATGCCCACGCAGAGGGATTCCCTCACTCGCTCCTGGGCGGCGTCGGCGATGGCAGCGGCCTGCTTGAGGAGCTTGATCTCCTCGGTGTCCTTTACGTACGTGGCGCGGTCGATCACCTCGAGGGAGTTGACGAACTTGGCTTTAGGCAAGGACTCCTTCAAGATCTCCATCTCCGTGGCAAACAGATAGCCGGCGATCATCCGGGGCGAGTGACCCAGCTCGATGCCAAGGGTCGCCTCCTCGAAGCCCAGCTTCTTGATTTGGTTGACCGTCACCTCCCAGAGTTCCATGTCGGGAAGGGGGGCACAGCCGACCACGTTGTCCAGCCAGGAGTCGTCCTTCACGCGTTCGAAATCCATGAGCAGGGTGTTCAGACCCACGTAGCCATCCTTCGAAACGAGGGCAACGCTCCTCCAGGGGATAAAGGCCCCGCCGATGTAGGTTATGCTCTTCCCTCTCGTCGCCACCAGCAGATCGATGTTCTTCGAAGCCATCTCTTCCTGGATCTTTACGATCCGCTTGAAGTAATCGATGTGTACGTCCATGGAACACCTCCTCACGTGTCTTCGTTGTCCCGCGCATCTGAGCGATCGCTCTGGTCCTTCATCCTGTTTCGGTATTCAGGCTCGATGGCCGCCTGATCAGGTTCGCATCACAGCGGGAGATGACGTTCCCTTGCTCTTCCATCAGCTCGCAAACCGCGTGGGCGATTCGCTTGCCGGAACGCACGATGCGTGCCCGGGCCAGCACCGGTTCGCCTGCCTCGATCTTCCCGAGATAGTTTATGTGCAGATCGATGGAGAGCATGAAGCCTCCTTCTTCCACGGTTGCGGATGTCATGCCGATCACGTCGTCCATGATGGCTGCCTGCATGCCGCCGTGAAGCAGGCCCGCGGGATTCGCCATCTCCGGCCGGGTGACGAATCGTACCTCCATCTCCCCCTCGTTGCAGGAAACGATCCGCCCGTCGAGCCACTGGGTGACAGGCGGCGCGCCCTCGAGTTTCTTGCCGATGGCCGCCCGAAAAAGCTCGACCATCGGGTTTGTTTTGTCACTCATGGGTACGCTTCTTCCGCAGAGAGAGAGGGAGGGAAGAGGGAATTCTCTGGTATCCGCGTGATGATAGAGAAAAAGCTATCAGAGTGTCAACGAGAGGACCGGGGTCAACGAAAAGAAAGGTCTATCTCCTCACCTCGGAGGGTATTCGTTTCAACCAGCCCGCGTGCAGCACGCCCCAGAACCCGATGACGATGGCTTCCGCAGCGTCGTGTCGCAGGGACGTGGGGCGGGGCGCCCCGGACCATTCGATGATCTTTCGGGCCATCTCGTCGGCGCTCTGCTTTGCCTTGGGGCCGCTCGATTGCTCGCGCGGGGAGAGCAGCTTGCTCCGCCACTCCTCGGCGCTGACGCGGCGCACCGAGACGTTCCGGCCTTTCGCCTCACGCTCCCAGATTTCGGCCAGGGCCCTGTCCCCCTCCAGCACCAGCCATCCCAAGTCTGCAATCTCGCCGAGAACGCCGCTGGCGCCGCGCCGCAGGCGATCCTTGCTGCCGAAGTTCTTCGATCGGTACCACAGCAGCCTGCCGCTCTGTCCGTAGAGGGCAAGGCCTGTTCGGAGTCCGAGATCCACGGCGAGGAGCGAATTCATTGCCTCTCCAGGAAGACTCCCATTTTGAGGGTGGCTGATTGATGAACCACAAGGCTGGGGGATTGCTTCGCGTTCGCTCGCAATATCCGCCATGTGTGCAACATTGGATGCGTGGCCGTGAGCATGAGACAGGAGAGCAAGTCCTAATCCGGTTTGCCCCAGAAGTCCTTCAGATTCTGTCGATTATCGATCAGCAGGTGAATGTAGGTCACTTCCAGGTCGATCATCTCCCGGTCCCGCCTGCGCAGCCAGTCGGAGAGCCACGCGAATCGTATCGCGACCACCCATTCAGCGAGGTGCTGCCAACATATAGGCGACAGGACATTCGCCTTCATCGTCCGCGAAATCAGCTCGGCTACGAGGCCCTCGGTCAAGCCGGCCGGATCCTCGAAGCCCACGCAGCCGATCAGGTTTGCCACGTCGTACACCTCGGGCTTGTATCCCAGAAATTCCCAGTCGATCACGGACTTGATGCCGTCTTCCGACCAGATCACGTTCAACGGGTGGAAATCGCCGTGGCAGAAGACGATCGGGAACGCGCCCTCGAGGTCGGCGAACTCCTGTTCGACGAAATCGAAGGCCGGCCCGAGCCCTTCGCGCACTTCAGGGTTGTACCTCTTCATTGTGTCGGACATTTCATCGATGAAGCGGGTCATCGAGAAAGGGCTTGCCTGGTCGAAGAAAGGGATGTCTCGAGCCTTGTCTCGCAGACCCAGCAGGAAGTCGGCACACGCCTTTCCCCTCCACCTGTCGAGGATGTAGGACGGTCTCGGCAGAGGAGCGCCTTCGACGTAGGGCCTGATCTGCCAGTCCTTGTTGCCGTGATGCACAAGGATTCGTTTCTCGGCACTCGGAAGATAGGGATTTACGGCCTCGAGCCCCCTGTCATGAAGATAGGCGAGTGCTTGGCAGATCCTGAGCTTGTGTTCGTGGGTATCAGGCGGGATGGCCTCCAGAACCCACAACCCGGAGCCTTCATCTTCCACCACCAC
>JAQYVQ010000017.1 GCA_030145435.1 Syntrophobacteria bacterium
CCGACCCTGCCAGGTCTGCGATCGTCCGGCTGACCTTGAGGATTCTGTGGTAGGCCCTGGCGCTCAGACCCAGCCGATCGAAGGCCGCCTCCAGGAGGCGGGAACCTGCCGGCTCGGCCGAACAGTGCTGCACCACTTCACGAGCGCCCATGCGTGCATTGCATCGTATCTCGAATCCTTGGAAGCGTTCTTCCTGTATCTTTCGAGCCTTGATGACCTGGTCCCGCAGCTTCGCAGAGGAGATCTCCGAAGGCCCCCGGTGGGTAAGGTCCTTGTACGGGACCCGTGCAACCTCGACGTGCAGGTCGATTCGGTCGACGAGCGGCCCGCTCAAGCGGCTCAGGTATCGCTGTATGTCCGCCTCCTTGCACGTGCAACTCTGGTCCCGATCTCCGAGAACTCCGCAAGGGCAAGGGTTCATGGCACTCACAAACAACACGCGTGCTGGAAACTCGGCAGAGACCCCGGAACGCGCCACGGTGAGGGCGCCTTCTTCAAGGGGCTGGCGAAGCTGCTCGAGTGCCTGGCGCCGGAATTCCGGCAACTCGTCCAGAAAGAGCACCCCATTGTGAGCCAGGCTGATCTCGCCGGGACGAGGCAGGGCCCCTCCCCCGATGAGCCCGGCGTTCGTGATGTGGTGATGGGGCGCCCGGAAAGGCCGGCGAGTAATCAGAGGGGTTTTCAACGGCAGTAGGCCCGCAACGCTGTGAATCCGAGTGGTCTCGAGGGCCTCCTCGAGGCACATGGCTGGCATCACGGAGGGAATCCTCCTGGCGAGCATGGTCTTGCCCGCTCCAGGTGGTCCGATGAGAAGGAGATTATGATTTCCAGCGGCGGCGATCAGAAGCGCCCGCTTTGCCATGGCCTGCCCCTTCACATCCGCGAGGTCCGTCCTCCCTATAATCGGCTCGAGAAAGATGCTTTCCCGATCCACGCTCTGCGTGGGCAACTCCGAGGCGCCCGCCATGAACTGGGTCGCTGCCAACAGGCTGGCGACATGATGCACGTTGAACTCGTCCACCACCGCGGCTTCCTGTGCATTCGGCTCTGGAACCACCACGCCCCGAAGGCCCTCCTGCTTGGCCATTATGGCCAGGGAGAGAACGCCCCGGATCGGCCGGACCTGGCCGTCCAGGGACAGCTCTCCCACGAAGAGAAGCTCCTCCAGGGCATCGTTGTCCCACTGGTTCATCGCGCAAAGGATGCCGAGGGCTATCGGAAGGTCGAAGGCAGTGCCCGCCTTCTTGCGGTTGGCCGGAGCCAGGTTCACGGTGATGCGGCGCTGGGGGAAGGAGAAGCCGGTGTTGAGGATCGCGGTCCGCACCCGCTCCTTGCTCTCTCGAACGGCCACCTCCGGAAGTCCTACAATCGAGAACTTGGGCAAGCCCCGGGTGGCCACGTCCACCTCCACCTGCACCAGATAGGCCTCGATCCCGACGATGGCCCCGCTTTTCACTGTGGCGATCATGGACCTCGGGGGATCTGCAAGAAGCTTACCAGAAGGCCTTTCACGTGAGCGAGTGGGGGCGAGAGGAGGCCCGCCGGTCCTGTCCTGCAGCACTGTCAGGACAATCCGGGCAAGATCGGGGAAAGGACAATCATTTGCGGGGCCCGTGTGGAGAATGTGAAACGTTGTTCACAGGCTATGTCCGCTTAACACGACCACAGCCCGTGCCACGGGAGGGCGCTTTACAACATTAGGAGATTATGATTTCCAGCCGCGGCGATCAGAACCGCCCTCTTTGCCAGGGCCTGCCCCTTCACATCCGCGAGATCCGTCCTCCCTGCAATCGGCTCGAGAAGGATGCTCTCACGATCCACGCTCTGTGTGGGCAGTGCCGAGGCGCCTGCCATGAACTGGGTCGCTGCCAACAGGCTGGCAACATGATGGACGTTCACCCCGTCCACCACCGCGGCTTCCTGTGCATTCGGCTCCGGAACCACCACGCCCCGAAGGCCCTCCTGCTTGGCCATCAGGGCCAGGGAGAGAACGCCCCGGATCGGCCGGACCTGGCCGTCCAGGGACAGCTCTCCCACGAAGAGAAGCTCCTCCAGGGCATCGTTGTCCCACTGGTTCATCGCGCAAAGGATGCCGAGGGCTATGGGAAGGTCGAAGGCGGTGCCCGCCTTCTTGCGATTGGCAGGTGCGAGGTTCACGGTGATGCGTCGCTGCGGAAAGGAGAAGCCGGTGTTGAGGATCACGGTCCTCACCCGCTCCTTGCTCTCCCGCACCGCCACCTCGGGGAGTCCTACGATCGAAAATATATATCCAATTTAACCCCATTACGTTAACCCATTGAAATTCAGATCTAATCTCGTCTCTACACGTCCAAAATGTAGTCTATTCAAGGGCACTCTTCCCCTCAACAAGGATCGAATCGTGGGCTCTTACCTGGGTCGAAGGGTCGATTCTGCACGCTGGCTCAAATCAAGGGGGTTGGTCAATTGGGCTGCCCTCTCCGTCTTGTTCGGGCAAGCAGGTGGAGAGCTTACTCTGGACGCGAGGCCTTCCTGCATTAATCAGGAAGAACAGAGTTTCCAGCATAGCTCTGAAGCATGAAATAGGTTGCGAGAATATTGTGCTCCATTTTCTGTTTGTTGTATATTATGATATGTTAAATGGTAGCTTCTGGAGTCGCGCATCGGATTCTAGACAAGATTAGGACACGGCCAAGCATAAAGAGAACACGGCGAATCCGTATTCAGGCCTGGGTCGGTCGAAAAGACGTTTGCCGGAATCGGAGAATGGGATGGACCCCCATCCGCCGCATCAGGATTCTCTCGAGCGAGGTATACGGACAGATGTGGAACGCCAGGTTGAGGGTCCTCTGGTCGGGCGTTTTGATCGCTGGCGCAGCCTGCGGCTGCACGGAGCATAAAGCGATCGAAGGGGCATTCTCTTTCCTGCGAACCCAGCAGGTGGCCGAAACCACCCAGGAAAGATGGGCGGTAGACTACGCGGGCGATTGGCCACAATACTTCTTTCTCAAAGGGTTACCGTCAGTACGGATCCGGGACGTGAGTCCCTTTATCGTGTCCTTCATTCACCATGCGCTCGCTCATCTGGTCGAAGATAATGCCGAGGCGTTGGGCCTGGATCTGGAACAACTCGCTACCGCCCGCAGCATGCGCCAACAGGCCATTGCCCTTCTGCGGCAGTTCGAGGCGGTGCCATGGGATCCCGCTCGTGGCACGTTTGGGTTCTGGCCCTATGACGTGGCCGGACCGAGCTTCACACAGCCGGTGGAGGACGTTCTGCTGGCCCTGGCGAAGGGGCCCATCCTGAACGGCATGCGCACGCCGATTAACTTCGACATTTTTCCGAACGCATTGGCGATCCCGTCCGACGCAGACGTCACAGCCACAACGTTTGCCGCTCTCCTGGATGACGATCTTCTGGATGGGGGGTATGGGGTCAATTCGGCTCCTGAGAAGTTTCTTTCCGATTGGCGTGACACCGGCGACGTACCGTTGCGGTTCCGCCCCGTCTGGCTCCCGGAGGAGAGAGCGGGGCGTTCCTGACGTGGCTCTGCTATGGCAGCCCCTGGACACCGAACGACGTTGACCTGGTGGTGAACGCCAATGTACTCTTCGCGCTGGCCCGGTATCGCCTGTTGGAAACACCAGGCGTCTCCGAAGCCATCGCCCTCATCAATCAAATCACCGAGCAGGGACTTCACCGCACGCATCCCGAGGAAATCGCCCTCTACTACCCTGACAATTACACCTTCCATTATGCCGTATCGCGGGCCTACTACGAGGGGCCTGTACCCGCGCTGCGGCCTGCCGTAGAGATCCTCTCTGACGACCTCGAGCAGTCCTCACTTGAGGACAACGATGGCGCCGCCTACTGGGACAAGGGGGCGCCGGAACTGAACACGGCTTTTGCGGTACTTACCCTTATGAACGCCGGCCGCAGGACGCGGCTGATTGCCAAGGGTATCGAGTATCTCAAACCCCGGCAATTCGTCCCTCCCGGCTGCCGGGCTGAGGGCGTGTTCTTCTTAGGGCGATCGGACGGCGGCCTCGAAATCGACTGGGTCTCGCAGTCGTTCACCGCGGCCATGGCCCTGGAAGCCCTCTGCCGATTCGCGTTGGTGAACCATCCAGAAACATGAGGGCCTATCCTAATCGCCCTCGGGCTTTGCGGTCGTAACCCGCTCCTTGCTCTCCCGGGCGGCCACGTCCACCTCCACCTGCACCAGATAGGCCTCGATCCCGACGATGGCCCCGCTTTTCACTGTGACGATCATGGACCTCGGGGGATCTGCAAGAAGCTTACCAGAACGCCTTTCACGTGAACGATTGCAGGGCAAGAGGAGGTCCGCCGGTCCTGTCCCGCAGCGCTTTCAGGACTGTCCGGACAAGATCGGGGAAACGATAATCATGTGTGGTGCCCTTGTGGAGAATGTGAAGGGTTGGGCACACCGTCCGGCACGGTGAGGGAAACGCAGGAGGACTCCCCCGATGAATCGAGACGTCGCTAAAGATGTACAGCAAACGCCGCTGGCCACTGGCTTAATCGGGAAGACGGCCTCTTCCTCCGTGCAGAAAGGAATACGGGAGATTGCATCCAGAAGTCCGAAGCCTTCGCTAGCCTGCTACTGTCCAATGTCCAGCCTTAACCCTTTTGGTCACGGATGCATGATATGGACTCTTTCTGGATTTAGGATAGAGGTGCTCCAGATTCCTTTAGATGACAGTAAACGAATAAGATCATGGTCAAATTTGATACTATTCCAATAAAATGGTAACAAATACTAAAAATGAGAATGGCTTGAAAATGTAATGGAAGAATGAACCTCACACTGAATACTCATCTTCTAAAAAATGTGGATTAGGAGGTTATGGCAAAGATCACCTTAATGGCTAAGTTGAGAATATTTGTCCTGCCGGTTTTTGCAGAATGGGTAGGGCGATTATGGTTTGCAACTGTCAGGACTGAAATCCA
>JAQYVQ010000024.1 GCA_030145435.1 Syntrophobacteria bacterium
CTGGCAGGGCCTTTCCCGACGTGGAAGGCACATTTCAACCGGGCGTCGGCCATGGGGTTCAACTGGATCTTTGTGAACCCGATTCAGCTTCCGGGCGCCTCCGGCAGCCTCTACTCGATCGCGGACTACTTCCGGTTCAACCCTCTCCTGGTGGATCCGGAAAACAGACAGACGGCCGAAGAACAGGTCCGCAATACCGTCAGGGCCGCGGAGACGAAAGGTCTCCGGATGATGACAGACCTGGTGATCAACCACTGCTCCGTCGACGCGGAACTGATCAAGAAGCACCCCGAGTGGTTCGTCTGGGGTAACGACGGGAGAGTGGCCCACCCCGGCTGCAACGAGAACGGGCGAAGAATCGTGTGGAAAGACCTTGCGAGCTTCGACCACAGGCGCACGAAGGACAAGGAAGGGATGTTCCGGTTCTTTCGCCGCGTCGTCGACCACCTGCTGGACCTGGGTTTCCGGGGCTTTCGGTGCGATGCGGCCTATCAGGTCCCTGCAAGCCTGTGGAGACGACTCATCGGTGAGACGAAATCGAAGTGCCAGGAAGCGGTCTTCGCTGCCGAGACTCTCGGGTGCACGGCCGAGCAGACGCGAAAAACCGCCTCCGCCGGCTTCGACTACATCTTCAACAGCTCCAAATGGTGGGACTTCAACGGCCACTGGCTCCTCGAACAGTACAACCTCACGAGAGATATCTCCCCTTCCATCGGGTTCCCCGAGAGCCACGATACCTTGCGGCTCTGCGACGAGCTTCAGGGCAATGTCAACGGGCTCCGGCAGCGATACCTGTTTGCCTCCCTGTTTTCCGCCGGTGTCTTGATGCCCATCGGGTTCGAGTACGGGGCCCGCAAGAAGCCGCACGTGGTCAGGACCCGGCCCGAAGACTGGGAGGAAACACACGTGGACCTGACCGACTTCATCCGGGAGGTGAACACCATCAAGCAGGGGCACCCCGTTTTTCAGGAGGAGGCCCCCACCGAGGTGCTCAACAACGGCAACCCGAACGTGCTGGTCATGTGGAAAGGCTCGATCAAGTCGCAGGAGGAATCCTTGCTGATCTTGAACAAGGACATCCACAACAGGCAGACCTTTGCCACGCCCCGAATTCATGATCTGGTGCAGGCAGGGGCCCCTCTGGCGGACGTCTCCCCCGGAATCCGCCTGAACTACATTCCGGAGCCCTTCTCGTACGAACTCGGCCCCGGCCAGGGCATCGTACTCATCACGACCCGGGACGCGGTGCCGGAGGATTGAGAGAGGCGTCATTCCCGCGAAAGCGGGAATCCCTCAGCACACTGGGCCACTGGATCCCCGCTTTCGCGGGGATGACGCAAACTCAGGGGATAGCACAATCAGGCGAAGGATCGGATGTCGAGGTCCGGGAAGATGTTGTCCTGGCTCTCGATGGTTGAGAGCCAGGCTTCGTCGATCTTGTTGTCCTCCACATCGCCCAGGAGCCTGTGCAGTCGAGAGAGGTGGCCTCTCGTTCTCTTGGAGGCATACTCGACCATCGTCCCGGAGTTGATCATGAAGGCCCAGTCGCTGGCCTGCGCCAAGAGCAACTCCCTCGCCGCTTGATCAAGGGCCCGCTTCGCGAGGCCCGTCGCATCGAGACGCCCCCTCGCCACGACCTCACCGGCCGCCCAGTGGAGATGCGGGTAAATCCAGTCGTTGCTTCCGTTCAGCCAGACCTCGCTGAACCCCTTGTCCCCCCAACTCGACATGCAGGGGGTCGCGACCTCGTTCGTCGGGTATTCTTCCAGGTATTCGGATAACGTGACGAGCCTGACCTTCCGCCTCCCGGAGGCAACCTTGCGGATCACGTAATCGAGCCAGACCGGCCCTTCGAACCACCAGTGGCCGAGCAGCTCTGCGTCAAAGGGGGCGACGATCACCGGCTTCCGATCCATGAGCGCGCGGAGGTGCGAGACCTGTGCCTCCCGGTTGGCAACGAAGTCCTCGGCATGCATCTCAGCCTTCTCTTTCGCCCTCTCCGGGACGTAGAGGGCCTTCTGGTCCCCCTTCCCGGTGACCCGGTAGTACTTGAAACCCGTATCGATTCGGATCCCGTCTCGATGTACGTGGGGCCCTATGTAGTCCAGATTCAGGTCATAGCCAATGTCCCGGTAGAACTCCCGATAGTCATAGTCACCGGGGTAGCCCTCAACCGAACTCCAGACCTGCTTGGATGACTCCGGGTCCCGGCCGAAGGCGGCCATACCGGACGGACAGTAAACCGGTGCATAGACGCCGGCCGCCGGCCGCGGGCGGGCCCGCGTGATCCCGTGCGCCTCCAGGATCGTGTATCGAATGCCCTGCTCCTCCAGGAGGCTGTCCACGCCGGGAAAGTAGGCGCACTCCGGCAGCCAGAAGCCTCCGGGCCGCCCGCCGAACAGGCGGCGATGGTGGTCAACGCCAACCCTGACCTGGGCCCGCACGGCCGCGGGATTCACCGAGAGCATGGGCAGATACCCGTGGGTGGCCGCACTGGCGATGATCTCCACATTGCCGAGGGCCTGAAGGTTGCCGAAGGCCCGGACCAAATCCTTCCCGTAATGGTGAAGGTAGGCGTCGCTTATCCGCTCCAGCCGCTCGTGGTAGATGCGGGCCAGCCTGTTCAGTGCCGGCTCTGCCTGCGTTCGTGCGATCTCCTTGCCGGCCAAGTCGAGAAGATTCCTGAGCCTCCTCTCGTACCGGTACTGGAGGAGAGGATCGAGAAGCATCGAGGAAAGCGTGGGGGTGAGAGACAGGGTCAAGCGAAAATCCACCCCGTCGCGCACCAGATCCTCGAGAACCATTAGAAGCGGGATGTACGTGTCCGTAATGGCCTCATAGAGCCAGTTCTCTTCGAGAGAGTCCTCGTACTCGGGGTGCCTCACATAGGGGAGATGTGCATGCAGGACGATGGCCAGGTAGCCCTTTGCAGATGCCCCTTCATCCGTCATCTCGATCGTCCTTCTTGCCGTTCGCGATGATCCGGCTCGAAGAAAGGCCGGAAACGAACAGGCGCTCGCAGAGAAGGGACAGGTCCGCCCCCGCCGGCCCCTGCTCCTCCCCTTTGGGAGGCCTTGGACCGTCGGCCCCCTTCTCTTCGGGCGGGAAGCCTTGCCTGCGCTCGTAGACCGCTTCCATCTTCATCCTGAATTCCTCACTCGCGTCCACCGGGCGCAGGTTTGGCAGGGGAGACGGTCTTCTGTCCTGCGCCCCGATCGGTCGGATTCGTTCAGCCGTTTCGGCGCCACTCTCTGTCCGGGTTGCCCGGAGGTCCTGTTTCCCGGGGGATTCGGTCGATCGATGGACAGGCCGAGTCTCGCGGATTCTCCCCGCCTCTATGGTCACCACAGGCGCACCGGCCACCCCGACGACTGCACGACGGTCCTCCTGCGGAATCTCGATCCGAGGACGGTGCCCCGACACCTCCGACACCGCTCTGGAGTCCTGCTCGAACTCGGCCTCCTCGACAGGGTCCACGTGGACGAGTCCATCGACCTCCACGACTCGCATGCGCTGCTGTCCCGCTTCCGCACAGGGCCAGGCGCGAGGCGTTCCCCCCCGGTTCGACCTTGCCATCCGGTGGAAGCGCCCGTCCCGTCCTCGGAACCCGAGGTCGACAACGTAAGACTTCTCCGGGCTGAGGAGGCGCACGTACCAGTTCCGCGACTCGATGTCGACCTCCACGTCAAAGCTGCCCGCCGCGCGGACGCCC
Organism: Syntrophobacteria bacterium; assembly: GCA_030145435.1. Taxonomy (GTDB): domain Bacteria; phylum Desulfobacterota; class DSWW01; order DSWW01; family DSWW01; genus S015-6. The sequence goes on from JAQYVQ010000024.1 coordinate 3,713, forward strand.
CCAACGGGCATGGCGGTGATGTCGTGGAACCGGAGAACGGCCTGGGGCCGCAGGGCCCCCTCCTCGACCAGGGCTTTCACGAACCCCATCCCGCTGCCTGAGACTTCCCAGTATACGTGGACAAGATAAGGGTCGACCGGAAGCAGAACGATTCTCGTCTTTCCATAGCCCGCGGGAAGCGTGCCGTTGAGACTGGGCGCACGAGGCTTGGCGACCTTCTCTCCGGGGCCGGCTCGACCGGTCCTTCCGCTCGCCCCGATCGGAGCGCGGCCGGTCACCCGTCGCAGCCGCCTATCATCCTGCCGGCTCATCTTCTTCCGTCTTCTTTGGCGTGTGCTCGTAACGTACGATCCGGGTCGGTTATGACAATGATGACACTATGCGCAAGTCGTCACTCGGCTGTCAACGATTGTAAACAGAAAGGACCTGATCCGCTGCGGTCTCCCAGTTGAAGGCCTCCTCCACGGCAATCCTTCCGTTCCGGCCCATCCACCTCGCCCTTTCGAAATTCGTGAACAGAGTGCCCAGACCCCAGGCGATTGAATCCGGGTTCGGGTAGACCTTCAGGCCGTTCACCTCGTGCCACACGTACTCGTTCGGTCCCCCGTGGTTCGAGACCACAACAGGCTTGCCGGCGCTCCAGGCCTCGAGCACGACGATCCCGAACGGCTCGTTCCGGCTCGGCACGCAGACAACATCACAGGCCCTGTAGAGGTCGACGAGGTCCCAGCCCTTCTTAAAGCCGACGAAGCGGGTGGCGTGCCAAACGCCGAGTTCATGGGCGCGATGCTCCACGGCCTGGCGCATTTCGCCGTCCCCTGCAAGGACAAATTTCGTTTCCGGGTAGAATTTCAGGATGGATGGGATGGCCTCGACCAGAAGATCCGGGCCCTTTTGCTCGACCAGGCGGCCCACGAAAAGGACCATCGGGACCATGTGCCCGATCTCGTAACCGCCCCTGACCTCGCCGGGGTTGATCCATCCGTCGAAATGATGCGGGTTGACACCGTTGTAACCCACGGAGATCTTCCAGTCAGGGACCTCGTACATCCACATGACCTCTTCCTTGAGGGCACGCGACACGGCAATCACGCGGTCTGCACAGTAGGTCCCTCTCCGCTCCCCCTCTCGCACCGCCTCGGACCGTCCGCTGCAGAACAGGTTGCCGCATCGTCCGTACTCGGTCGAGTGGATCGTGAGGATCCCCTTCCGGCCCCGTCCCTCCTTGATCCAGATCATGGCGTTCGAGGCAAGCCAGTCGTGGGCATGAACGACGTCAAAGGGGCCCACGAAATCCTCGGTCTCATAGACCTGATCCACGAAGGACCTGCACATGTTGTCGATCTCTTCGATGAAGTCAGCGCTCAGGTCGAAGGGACAGCGGTGATAGTGCACCCCTTCGATACGGTCGTACGGGCTCTGTCCGAAGCCCATCCGGGTGTAGACGTGCACTTCGTGGCCCTTCCTCTCCAGGGCGGCCGCCAACTCGGTCACGTGGACCCCTACCCCACCGACTGGGATCGAGTACAGGGTTTCCCAAGACAACAAGGCAATTCTCACAACGCCCCTCCAGTGGAATTGAACATGCGGAGGAGGCGGTCACGGGCCTGATTGAGCAAGGAAGGGGGATCGGGCCACATTTCCAGGATACCACAGCCCGAGAAGCCCCGTCTCTTCATTCTATCCACAAAGCCTTTGATGCCCGAAGGGTCCCTCTCGGATGGGCCCGAGAACAGCGGGATGTGTGTGTCGTCGTCACCGTAGTTCTCGTGCAGGTGCAGGTGTACGATCGGTACGTGGGGGGCCAGCCTGTCGATGAACCCGAGGTAGTCGTTGGTCGTGAGCGGGGACAGGTTGGCGTGGCCCAGATCGAGGCACATGCCCACCAGCCCTCCCACGTCGATCCCCGCATCCGCAAACCTCGTAAACAACTCGTTGAACTCCTCGGGCGTGGAGGACGGGATGTTTTCGATGGACAGTCGAATCGGCAGGCCGGCCAGGCGACGGAGCACGGGGCTCAGGGTTTTCTCGAACGCCTCGATTCCGCGTTCGGAGGAAAGGTGCATGTTGAGATTCCGAGCCCCCATGTCCATCGCGAATTCCAGGCTCCTCGCCAGGTGTTCGTAGCCTTCAGGCTCGAACGGATCGAGCCACCAGGGCACATGGACGGAAAGCTTTATGTCATTCTCCGCGGCTGTCCGGCCCACCTCCCGACGTTCTTCCGGGGCGAGACCGGCCTCCTCCCAGCCATCGTCCATCCCGTGCGGGGCCAGGAACCACTCAAAGGCGTCGAAGCCGTTCTCGACCGCATATTCGAACGGCTCCGTAAGTCGCTTCGCCGACAGGGCGGTCTGGTTGCCGATTCGAACTCTCTTCTCACGCATCATCGAACCCCACCTGGGGACGGGTCTGGACCACGTGGGTGCGTCCCCCTGCATGGGCCCCCTCGATGTCCTGGGGGGCACCGAACAGATTCTCGACCGTCATGCCGACTCGGGTCAGGTGGACAGCAAATTCCTTCAGGAAGGCCTTGTCCCGCACGAGCGGTTCCTCTGCATAGTCCAGCCGCACTTCATCCGGGGGCTTCAACAGGAAGCTGTCGTACAGGCCTGCTCCGGCGTAACCCTCGAGGTCTTCCCCGCTCGAGTCGGAACGGAAGATCAGCCCTGTCCCGTAAAGCCCGATGCTCTTGCTCGGGTAGGCCAGGATCCTCGGATCGAGTTCCCCTTTCGGGCACGCGATGCGAAGCGCGTTTCCCGGGTGGTTACTGACCAGTGTCTCCCCGAGGCCCAGAACCACCTCCGCGTAAAGCTCGTCCCGGTTTCCAGAGATCGGGTTGGCCGTATGGATCACGAAGCCGTATTCCGCGTCCACGACCTCCTGAATCAGAACGGCCATCCGGAGGTGCCCATGGTCCATGCCCCGGGCCCTGCGGCTCAGAAAGGCCCTCTCGTTCCATGTGGACGCCCATACCCGCTTGATGCAGGTCCACGCCTCCTTACGATCTCCCGGGTGAGCGAGTCCCGCCTTTCCCATAACCGCAAACAAGGCCTCCATCAACCCCTGGGGTGCCTCCAGGGACAGGACCACCCGCTTGAGCTCTTCGAGTGCATCGTCCGGACCGCCTTCCAGGCCCTCGACCAGCCGGTCGTAACGGCGGGCCAACTCCTGGTTGGCTCGGGCCTTACGAACCCTCTCGAAGACGCCGAACGGTACGGCCACGGACCGCGGTACAGAAATCCACGGGGGCACCTGATCTGCAAGGCGTCTCAGGTTCAGGGATTTCCGGCCCACGACGCCTTCTTCGAACCTCTCGAGGGCGATCGCGTATTCACTGCAGGAAGGCTCGAAGGCCTTCGCAGGCACAGCAGGCAGGCGCGATGTCAGCTCGCGTGCCGGTCCGCCCTCCCCTTGCTCGACCTTCACATCCCCTGAGCCGCTCACGGTCAGGCGGATACTTTCCCCTTCGAGGGACCGAATCCTGCCGATCGTCTCCGGGTTGTAGCATGTGGCAAAAAGAACCCGCCCGTTCCTAGCCCGGATTGCGAGATGGGAGAGCGCATCGACTCCGTCCGGCGTCAAGATCGCCTGAACCCCGTCCGGGATCTCCTCGTAGCCTGAGAGCCGGTCCGCAAGGATCACCACGGGCAGGTCAAAGCGCTTCCCCTGGACGGACTCGAGGGCGGCAACAACCTCGAGCCTCCCGCCCCCCTGGCCCGGGCTGATGACCTGCCAGTCGCCGAGATCGGCGGCCCCGCGCAACCGGGGTTGAAGATGGTGCAACAGGGCCGACAAAACCGATGCCAGCGTGCCGCGCACGACCTCTTCGCTGAAGATCTCTACGGCCCAGGCATCGGCTCCGAAGGCCTGACCGAGAAGCTCGGCCTTTGGCTGGAGCAGATCTCGGAACCGTTCCCCGAAGCCGGCGAGCCCGCGGGTCGACCGCTCGACCAGGGCCCCGGCTTCGAGGGCCCAGTCCTTTTCGGACCCGGGTGCCCGAGCGAGCACCCTCCAGTGGTTGAGGCACGCCTCGATCTCGGGATCCCCGTTGGTGAGCGTGAAGTTTTCGAGGGTCCACCGGATCAGATTGACACGATCCTCCAGGCCGGCGGGTCGGTCGAGGTCTTGCTCCACCTTTACGCGCAGGGTCGATTCCAGGGCCAGGTCGAGGAACAGGAGTTCACGCACTTCCCGCCCCCTGTCCAGGGCCTCCTTGATCCGCTCACGCGCCTCGAAGATCTTCTCCGCCAGACGTGCCGCTGGGAGGCCGTCATCCTCTCGGTGCCGGAGGACGAAGAGGAGCAGGTCGTCGAACGCCCCGTCCAGGAGCCCCCTGGAGACGTTCACCGCCGTGTCGAGATCAACGCCGCTGTGCACGGCCCTGAGCGTTCCCAGGAAGTGCTCGAAATCGTGTATCAACCCATCCCGGATGTGGGGCACGAGATCAGGGGCGCTTCTGATCGGGCGCTCATAGCTCTCGAGCCGCTCGCGGGTGACGCCCCCTTCCCGGAGTGTCCTGTAGAACACATCGAGGTCTCCGTGGCTCTTCAAAAACGCGATGTAGCCCTCGCAGATCACGATGTCATCCGGTGTCGTGTTGTTGTGCAGCTTCTGGTGCCACTCCTCGAGGAAGTGCCCGGAGACCTCCTTTACGTGGTGGCGGTGCATGATCTCAAGGATCTCATCCCGGATCCTCTGGCCCTCTCCCCCTCGTCCCAGGCTCGTGAACATCAACCGGACGAGGCCGCGCCCGTCGGGCTCGCCCACGTAAGTCTCGGCGAGCTTCCCCGTGAGGCGGTCCAGGGCGTGGGCGAGCTCTTTGGGTTTCGTGTTGTAGTTGCGCTGCCAGTCGAGCTGCCTGATCGCCGAATACCGGAGCCAGATACAGAGGAGGGCCAACCCCTGCACATCTCCCCTCACCCTGTCCAGCAGGTCGTGGCAGAGATTGAACCGGTGCATCAGGGTCCAGGAGTTGGGGATCATTTCGGCGGAGAGGATCGGGGCGGCAAGGGCTGCGAGTCGCGCATCTCCCAGTGCACCGTCCCGGCACAGGGAATCGTCGACAGGAACGTAGAAATCCTGCCCCTGGTCCTTCAGCCACCGCCCTGTATCGCCCGCCTTCAGGACAAAGCAGACGCCCAGGGGGAGGTCGTCGTCCGGCAGGTCCAACTCCAGGCAGGCGAGCCCGTCTCTGCGCAAGGTGAAGGGCGTCTGCACGGCCAGATCGTCGAACACGACCGTGCCCTGCGGTCTCATCGACGGAGGCGGCAGGGCCCACGCACGCCGCCCCAGCCGGGACACTCCCCAGTGCAGGAGCAAGGGACCGGGAAGGCTCGCGATCAACATCAACCGGTAACGGTCAGCGCCCTTGCACACGGCCACGGCCAGGGAGCCTCCCGCGTCAAGGTCGTACCGGTCCTCGTGCAGGACCTCCTGACCCGAGGTGGCTTCCCTCAGGGCCTCTGCCGGCGACGAAGCCGGGCCCTCCGCAAGGGACGCTTCTCCTGCTCGTTCCCTGCCGTTCATATCCAACTCTTTCCGAACGTCCATTCCAATGGGATTCAAACCTCTCCCACCGAGTTTCATCCCCGATATACGAAATATCTCAAGAGACAGTTTCTCTTTGGCCGAAATCATAGTAACATATTTCTCTCGCCAACCCTTGACTCCTTTCAAAGGACTGCCTGCTTACAGCCATGGCCAAGGCACCACAAAAGAAGACGAGCGGCGTCTTCCTTCTGGAGAAGGCCTTTCAGTACGCTCGGTTGCAGCGCGTTCACCAGATTGTGGTCGTTACTCGCAAAGCGATCAACTGGGACCCGTTGCGGAACGTCCCCGACTCTCCGCCGATCCTTCTCGGCCTGGGAAGCAAGATAAAGAACGCCCCGAAACTGCGGGGCATCGACACCCTGATCCTGGACCTGCCCGACACAACCCCCCACGAGTGGCTCGAACGCTGCCTGCAGGAGGCCCTGCGGCTCGGCAAGGTGAAGCGCGGCCAGAGGTTGATCTGCCTGTTTCCTCTCGCTTCCCGGTCGGAGCTCGACTCCCTGAGCATTCTTCAATTGAAGGAAGAGACGGAGTATGTCTCTCTCCAGAAGCTGGCCCGGCTGTCCGAGACCATCCCCGGAGGCGTCCTGAGCGCCGCGGTCGGTCTGGCAATGGAAATCGCCCGTGAAGGAAGAGAGGGCAACCCCGTTGGGAGCCTGTTCGTTGTCGGCGATTCGCAGAACGTCCTCGAGGCCTCCCGACCGCTGATCCTCAACCCGTTCCAGGGCTACAGTGAAGATCAAAGGAGGATTACCGACCCTGATCTTGCCGAGACGGTCAAAGAGATCGCACAGATCGACGGGGCTTTCGTGATCCGGCACGACGGTGTGATCCTAAGCGCGGGCCGGTACCTGGACGCCCCGGCAAAAGGGATCCAATTGCTGAAAGGCCTCGGAACCAGGCATCTCGCCGCGGCGGCCATATCCAAAGCCACCGAGGCCATCGCCATCACGGTTTCTTCCTCCACACGAACGGTCCGCATCTTCCGAAGGGGAAAGATCGT
>JAQYVQ010000030.1 GCA_030145435.1 Syntrophobacteria bacterium
GAATACTCATCTTCTAAAAAATGTGGATTAGGAGGTTATGGCAAAGATCACCTTAATGGCTAAGTTGAGAATATTTGTCCTGCCGGTTTTTGCAGAATGGGTAGGGCGATTATGGTTTGCAACTGTCAGGACTGAAATCCATCATAAGGAGATATATGAACGATATATTCTTGATGGTAAGAATAGGAGAAATATTGTTTTTGGCATTTGGCATAGAAATATGATTTTCTTTTCTTATTTTTTGCGCGGAGTTAGAAATAAGCTGACCCTTGTCAGCGGGAGTAAAGATGGCGATATTGCTGCTGGAGTGGCCCCACGCTTCGGGTATAAACCGATCCGCGGTTCGTCTTTTAGGGGCGGCACAAGGGCGTTGATAACATTGATCTCAGAAATGAGAAAATCTGAAAAGAAATACTTTTGTTTTACAGCTATTGATGGATCTCGAGAACCAGCCAGAAAAGTTGAAACAGGAATGATTTTTCTGGCCCAAAAGACGGATGCGCTGATTTTGCCTATGACCATCTCCGGAACAAAGTTGATTACATTTCCTAGAATCTGGGATAAAATGATTATTCCCATGCCTTTTAGCAGAATTCTAGTAGACTTTGCCCACCCCATCGAGGTCCCCTCTATAATTTCAAAAGATGAAAGGGAACAATTGAGGCTGAAGGTGGAGGTTGTCTTGAATGAACTGACCGACAAGGTGGACAGTATCTGCGGATATATATGAACCTTGTGTATTCCAGGAAAAACTTCTCAAGCAATTGACAAGTAACATATTTTCAATCGAAAGGCCCCTCCAAGAGAACGCTTCCATGGTTCAAGCGCATGGTCGTCTCGGCGCGGGTGAAGTCGATATTGTCGTAGACCTTTTGGATGGACTCCTGGTCTGGCATGCCCCATTTGAAGTTCAGCGTACCGAGACGAGTCTCCACCGTGTCCGGCGTGGTGATCTCCGGGTAGTAGCCCCGGTCACTTGAGATCCCTCGAGTGTTGCGATCGCTGCGATCGGACTCAGTCTGACCTTCCGCTCCAGCGCCTCGCTTCCCCGACAGCCGGTCTCCGGCTGTCGGGGCTGTCATGGCCTCACTTCTTAAGGGTGATGGTCACTTTGTCGATCTTGCCCGTAAACTCGCTGCTCGCGCGGTCGTAGTCCTCATCTGGAGCTGCTTGCGGCGGTGGACATACTCCTGCAGAGCTTCCGTCACGACCGGCTTCTTTGTACGATGTCCGACGATTTTCCGTGCCTATTCTATCAGTTTGTCGTCGATCGCCACGCCTGCTTGGACAAATCTCCTGAAATTCTATTTACTATTCTTGAGAATCGCCCGGCGTTACTCAATCGATGGGCCGGGGAAAGAGGAAGCACTCGAAGGGCTTACCGACAGCGGAGGAGGAAACATGTCCACAGTATTGATCTGCCGGGACGCGATTGAAGATGCGGTCTTGGGGAATATCGCCCTGGCGCGGACAATGGCACAGCGCGGTGACGAGGTGGCGCTGATCTTCACCGGCGAGGCCCTCGCCGCGCTCGACCAGGGCACCTTCAGATGGTCACCCAACTTCAAGACACGGGATGGCCGAAGCGCCGTCATTGCCGCTGCGGAGGCCTACGGGCTTCCCCTGGCACACGGAGACTTGGACTCGCGCTGGTCCGATGTTCGCGCACTGGTCCGCTCCATGGCGGACGAGGAGAACCTCCGGCTCGTGGCGTGTCCCCTGTGGGGCCGTCTCCTGGACCTTGACCCGGATTTGGACTACTTGGATCGCATCGATGAGGGACAGCTCGTAGACCTTTTAAAAAAGGCAGACACCATCGTAGGAGGCTACTGATGTCAGAGTGGAATGATTGGGAGACCATCGAGGGTGTGGAATTCGAGCATGTCATCTACGAGAAGAGGGTTCGAAAATGTGGCGGTGGGGTCGTGCGAATCAAGCTCAACCGCCCCGAGCGCATGAACGCTCTGAACGGGCGCATGTTCGAAGGGATCGTCATGAGTCTGATCCTTGCGAATGCGGACCCGAGCGTGGGTGTGATCGTCATCTCGCATTCGGGGCCGCATTTTGGCGTGGGGGGTGATCTCAGCGGCGGCAGTTTTAGCCCTGCAATGTCCCAGGTGGACCCGACGATCAAGCGTTGCCGCAAACCGGTGATCGCTGCCGTACGCGGGTACTCGATCGGAGCCAGCAACCACATGGCGTACACCTGTGATTTCACGATCGCCGGGGAGAGCGCGGTCTTTGGGCAGAACGGCCCGCGAATCGGGAGCCCGGCCACGGGCTACATGATGGCCTCTTCCGCGCACGTGATGGGCATGAAGGGCGCGAGAGAGATGTGGCTGCGCTGCCGCCTGTTGACGGCACAAGAGGCGCTCGAGGCGGGCCTCTGCAACACGGTCGTGCAGGACCGGCTGGTCGATGCGGAGGTAGAGAAGTGGTGCGACGACCTGCTGGACCTGGTGCCGGCCTGCATTGGCGCCGGGAAGCAGAGCTTCGAGGCGGTCGATATGCCGCTTCAATACTCCGGTAATTTCCTCAACATGATGGAGCCCGGCTTCATGGGACACCCCGAGACCCTGGAGGCGATCACTGCATTCCATGAACGGCGCAAGCCCAACTTCTGGACAGAGGAGTTGATCAAGCGCCGAAAGCCCTAGCCTCTAGCCGCCGGCCTCGAGGGCCTGGTCCTCCAGCAGCTCCCAGCGGGCGTAGGCCTGCTTGAGATTCAGCTCCAGCTCCTCCAGCCGGGCCTTGTACCCTGCGACATCATTCCCTGCGCTCTTGTAAAGAGCCGGATCGGACAGGGAGTCGAAGAGGGTGCGTCTCTCAGCCTCCAGCTTCTCAATCACGTCCGGCATTTGTTCAAGCTCGCGCCGCTCCTTGAACGTGAGCTTGCGGGGACGGACAGGCGCAGTCCTTGGCTTCGCCTTCTTCGGAGACGGAGCGGGCTTGGAGCCCCCCGCATCCGACGGTCGCTGACGCAACCAGTCGTCGTAGCCTCCCACGTATTCGCGCACCCGGCCCCGGCCCTCGAAGACCAGGGTGGAGGAGGCCACGTTGTTCAGGAACGCGCGGTCGTGGCTCACCATCAGAACCGTGCCGGCATACTCGATCAGCATCGCCTCGAGCAGTTCGAGGGTTTCCGGATCCAGATCGTTGGTGGGCTCGTCCAGGACCAGCACATTCGACGGCCGGGCAAAGAGCTTGGCCAGCAGGAGCCGGTTTCGCTCCCCACCGGAGAGGGCGGTGATCGGGGCCCGGACCTGTGCGGGCGAAAACAGGAAGTCTTGCAGGTAGCCGATGACGTTCCGGGGCTTGCCGTTCACGAAGACCGTATCGCCGCCACCGGACACGTTCTGCTGCAGCGTCTTGCTTTCGTCGAGCTGGGCCCTGAGCTGATCGAAATAGGCCACCTCGAGACGGGCCCCTTGCCGCAGTGACCCTGTGCCCGGCTCGATCTCCCCCACGAGGATCTGAAGCAGGGTGGTCTTGCCGCAGCCGTTGGGCCCGATGATCCCCACCTTCTCGCCCCGCATGATGGTGGCGGAGAAGCCCTCGATGATCGGCTCCGCGCCGTAGACGAAGGTGATATCCTTGGCAACGAGGACGAGTTTGCCCGACCTTTCGGCCTCCTGCAGCAGCAGGCGCACATTCCCGCTCCGGGAGCGGCGGCGCTCCACTTGGGCGCGCATTTCCATCAACGCTCGCAGTCGGCCCTCGTTCCGGGTTCGCCGTGCCCGGATGCCCTTTCTGACCCAGGCCTCTTCCTGGGTAACCCGTTTGTCGAATCTGGCGTTCTGCGCCGCTTCGTTCTCGAGCATCCCCTCCTTGCGGCCGAGATAGCCCTCATAGTCACCGGGAAAAGAAACGAGCGTGGCCCGGTCGAGCTCCACGATGCGGGTGGCAAGCCGCCTGAGAAAGGCCCTGTCGTGAGTGACGAAGAGCATGGTCTTCGCAAAGCGGAGGAGAAAGGCTTCCATCCAGACGATGGCATCGATATCCAGATGATTGGTCGGCTCGTCCAGGAGCAGAAGGTCCGGATCGTTCACCAGGGCCCGTGCCAGATAGACCCGACGTTTGAGTCCGGCGGAAAGCTCCCTGAAAGGGGCCGGTTCGTCCAGTCCCACACGGGAAATGACGGTCCGGACCTGCTGGTGAAGGTGCCAGGCACCGGCGGTCTCGAGGGCCTGCTGGATCTCGTTCAGACGGGCCAGCGCGTCCTCATCGTCACGCTCCCCGAGTGCGTGGCTTTGCCTGTGGTACTCACCGAGCAGGGCGGCATTCTCCCGGTGCCCGGAGGCAACCACGTCGTAGACGCTCCCGGCCAGGTCGAGGGGCACCTCCTGGGGCAGCATGGCGGTCTTCAGTCCCGGTTCCCTGGTGACGGTGCCTCTGTCGGGCAAGTGCTCGCCATGGATCAACTTCAACAGGGTTGACTTGCCCGTCCCGTTGCGACCGATCAGGCAGATCCGCTCGCCTTTCTCGATTTGCAGGTCCGCGCCTTCGAGCAACATGGGACCGCCAAAGGCGTGGTTCACATCCTTCAGGGTAACCAGCGCCATACACCCATTTCCTTAGAGTCTTTCATCGGAACACCCATGCTTCTTGCGTAGATGTTGGGAGAACCTCCGCTTCGGCAAATCGAACAAGGCGAAAGGGAAAAGGTGAAAGTGGAAAGTGGAAAAACCCTCTTTGTTCCGGCTCGGGCGCGCTACCGGGCGCGGGGACTGATCCCTGGCCCCTTTGCTCTTTCACCTTGACCCTTTCGCCTTTGACCTTGCGGCACAAGCCGCATTAGTCAGTCCTTCTCGTCGAAGAGGCTGGATGTGATCTTGGTGCGACCCTGGACATAGGCCGAATCCTCCACAAGATCGGCGCCGTCCGCGGCGCCTGTGGCCAACGCGTCACAGCGCTCGTTCTCCTCGTGGCCCGCGTGTC